>WJJX01000096.1 GCA_014729445.1 Candidatus Moraniibacteriota bacterium
AACTGGAAGCGGCCAAACTTAAATCAACCAATTATATTAAGGAAAATTTAGATAAACTGAATATGGCGGATGTGGATCCGACCAAAGTCACCTATTATTCGTTAAAAGCTGATAATGAAGTAGCCAAAGATTAATCGATTTTAATGAGAAAAAAAACTAACAAGAAAATAAGAAGCAAAAAAAATTTTAATTTTTCCAAATGGAGAGTAAATTTGGTTTTTTTGTTGTTTATTTTGGGATTTGGCGCCATCGTCACCAAATTATTTGATTTACAGATAGTCCAGCACGCTCAAATGAAGGAAAAGGCTAATCAACAATATCGGTTTTTTGAAAGATTAAAGCCCGCCAGAGGTCAAATCTACATTAAAGACGGAGAAAACAGTTTAATTCCCGTCGCCACCAATGAGGAAAAAAATACCGTAATCATTGTTCCCAAATATATTACCGATACCGAAGGAACTATTCAAACTTTAGCTACGGCTCTTGAAATGGATACCGGTGAAATAAGAGCCAAAGTAATGAAAGAAGACGATCCTTACGAAATTATTAAGAAAAAAATTGACAAAAGAGCCTCTGAGATTATCGCTGAAAAAAAAATGGATGGCGTTCAGTTAATCCCGGAAATTTGGCGTAATTATCCGGAAAAAAACCTGGCCTCACAAATAATCGGTTTTGTCAGTAACCGAGGCGAGATTAAATTGGGTCAATATGGTATTGAAGAATATTTTAATGATGTTTTGGAAGGAGAATCCGGTTTTGTCAAATCGGAAAAAGATACCAGCGGTCGTTGGATTTCCATCAGCAAAAGGATAATGGAAAAACCCAAAAACGGAGCCGATATTATTTTAACCTTGGATCAGACAGTCCAGTATTACAGTCAAAAGCTTTTGGCCGAATCCGTTACCAAATACGGAGCCGAATCCGGAAATATTGTAGTTGTTGATCCGCAAACCGGAAAAATAATCGCAATGGCTAATTATCCGACTTATGATAATAACGAATACAATAAAATTGAGGATACTAAGCTTTTTAAAAACAGTTGTATTCAGGATCAATTTGAACCTGGTTCGGTTTTTAAACCTTTTACCGCTTCGATCGCGATGGATTTGGGAAAGGTCGATCCGACAAGCGTTTATCATGACAAGGGTTATTATAAGGTGGATAAATACGAAATTAAAAATTCCGACCTAAAAGCTTACGGAGATGTCACTTTGACTCAGTTTTTAGAACTTTCTTTAAATACAGGGGCTATCTGGTCCATGGAGCAGGCGGGTCAGGATAATTTTTATAGATATTTAAAAGATTTTGGCTTTGGCAGAAAAACGGGAATAGAGCTTAGCGGGGAATTAGGCGGCAGTATCCGAAATCTTGATTACAACCGAAAAGTTAATTTCGCCACCGCTTCTTTTGGTCAGGGAATCTCGGTTACACCGCTTCAGTTGACAATTGCTTTTGCTTCCTTAATCAACGGCGGTAAGTTGTATGAACCTCAGATTGTAGAAAGACTTGTTTTTTCCGACGGAACGGAGCAGATTCAAGATCCAAAGCTAGTTAGACAGATTATAAAACCGGAAATTTCAAAAAATATGCAAGCTATGTTAATATCGGTTGTCAAAAACGGTTGGGGAAAAAATTCGCAAGTTCCCGGTTATTTAATTGGGGGTAAAACCGGCACCGCTCAAATCGCCGATCCCAACGGTGATGGCTACAGCGATCAAACAATTCACAGTTTTATCGGATTTGCGCCGGCTGACGAGCCAGAGTTTGTAACTTTAGTCAGGCTTAATAAAGTTTCAAACACCGAATTTGCCGCTGATTCGGCCGCCGTAGTCAACGGAAAATTGACGAAATATCTGTTGGATCACTATCAGATTTTTCCAACCGAGGAAATCAAGGAAGAAGAAGTTAAAAAATTTAATGAAGTAATGGAGTCTTTGGAGAATATTAAAGTGATCGATGCAAACGATGAAGAAAGTGACAAAGACACCCAAAATGATGAAGCAGAATCAATACAAGTGGAATAAAACCCGATAATTTAAAAAAACATGAAAAAAATTCTAAAAAAAATAGTGGAGATTGTAACTTTGAGTCTTTCCAAAAGAATTATTCAAAAGTATAAACCGACGGTCATTGCGGTTACCGGAAGTGTTGGAAAAACCAGTACCAAAGATGCGGTATTTTTAATGCTTAAGGACTTGACCAAGGTCAGAAAATCCAGAGACAGTCTAAACAGCGAATTGGGGTTGCCTCTGGCCATCGCAGATTTCAAAGGCGGGGTGAACACAAGTTCTGTTTTTTGGATAAAAGCTATTTTGAAGCTTTTAAAGATATTATTCACCAATTTTCGATTTCCTGAGATATTAGTTCTTGAGATGGGGGCTGATCAGCCCGGGGATCTCGACAAACTTCTTAAAGTGGCTCCGCCCGATATTGGAATTATAACCAGTGTTAGAAAAAGTCATCTAAAGAATTTTAAAAATCCGTCTCAAATCATTAAGGAAAAAAGAAAATTAGTTGAGGCTATAAAGGAAGAAGGTTTAGCTGTTTTATGCGGTGACGATGAAAATGTTTTGAAGATGACCGGAAAAATCAAGGCTAAAATCGTAACCTATGGCTTTACAAAGGATAATTTGATTAAAGCCAAAAACATCAAATTTGATTGTGAGGTTAAAGATATTGATAAAAAGATTAAATGCAGCAGCAACTTTAAACTTTATTCCAACAATAATTTCATTCCGGTTAGATTGGAAAACGTTTTAGGCAAATCACAAGTATATGCTTGTTTAGCGGCATCGGCCGTCGGTTTTCATTACGACTACAACCTGATTCAAATTGCTGATATTTTAAAGAAATATAAGTCTCCCAAAGGCAGATTGAATGTTTTAAAAGGTATTGAGAAATCCCTAATTATAGACGACACCTATAACGCTTCCACTCCTTTATCCGTGTACGTAGCTTTGGACGTGCTCAAAAATGTTAAAGCCAAAAAGAGAATTGCGGTTTTGGGCGATATGCTGGAATTGGGCAGTCAGGAAATCAAGAGTCATAAAAAAATCGGTAAAAAGATTTTTGATTATGCCGACATTGTTTTTACTTATGGCCAAGCGGCCAAACATATAACAACAGAAGCCAAAAAGAATAAAAAATTGAAAAATAAGCTGGCTGAACACTTTACTTCCAGAAGAAAATTGATTAAAACCTTAAAAGACTTGATTGATAAAGAAATGGCGGTGTTGGTTAAAGGTTCTCAAGGTATGAGAATGGAAAAAATAACCAAAGAAATATTATTTAATAAAAAACAAGCCAAAAATTTATTAGTAAGACAAAGCAAAGAATGGCTCAAAAAATAATTATCTAAAGTCGCCAAAGCGGTAAGAAGATACTTTTTTAAGAAAAATTTAAATAAAAATAAAAGCCAAAAATGAATTTTTATCATTATCTTCCATATAAAATAGATCCGATAATTTACGATTTTAAAATATTTAAAATCGGCTGGTACTGGCTTATGTATTTAGTGGCCTTCATCGTAGTTTATTTATTGATTAAATATCGATACAGAAAAGACAAAATAACCTATATCAAGAAAAATTTAAATCAGGAAAAAATGCTGGATGTTTTATTTTGGATGTTTTTAGGGGTTATTTTAGGCGGGAGACTGGGGTATGTTTTACTTTATGATTTTTTTGAATACCTTGGCAATCCTCTGTCAATCATTAATCCATTTAGACAGACAGAAGAGGGGTTTATTTTTCAAGGGATTTACGGGATGAGCTATCATGGGGGCTTGATTGGTTCCGCTTTAGCTCTTTTAATTTATAGTTATAAAAATAAACTTAGATTTTTGAAACTGGCCGATTTTATTATTCCCTGCATCCCCCTGGGTTTTTTCTTCGGCCGGATCGGTAATTTTCTTAATGGAGAACTATATGGTCGAATAACCACCGGTTTTCCCGGTATGTATTTCCCTGAGGCCTATTATCGAGACAATAAAATGCTTCTTAGGCATCCATCCCAAATTTACGAAGCTTTTTTTGAAGGCCTGGTTATTTTTGTCATCCTTTGGAATTTGAGAAACAAAAAGTTAAATACCGGAACAATCGCTTTATTATACTTATTTTTATACGGCTTGTTCAGGTTTTTTATCGAATTTTTAAGGGAGCCGGACGCCCATATCGGTCTTTACTTTGATTTGATTTCCCGAGGCCAAATTTATTCGCTATTAATGATAATTATTAGCTTAATTTTATATATTTACTTGAATAAAAAAACTAAATCAAAAATATGAATCAAAATAAAATTCCCTACAAAGAACAATTAAAACTTTTTGAAAAGTTCGATCAGGATGATTCAAAAAATAAATTTGACGAGGAATTAAGCTCCCAAAACAATTTTTTAAGTTGTAAGCTCATTTCTTTAATGTTTGGAGAAAAAGCGGCAAAAAAATGGCTTAATTAGATTAATTACTGTATCGCTGGAGGCTTTTCAAAAAGAAAAAAGACAAGAATCAGAAAACCGATCTGATTTATTATCGAAAGTATAAACTCTAAAAAAGAGATTAAAGCCGGCGAAGATGAAACTTTTAAAATTTATATGCGTTAAAATGAGTGAAGCGATTTTCATTTAGTTTTTTGGGAAAGTTAAAAAAGATGATAATTTAAAAAGAATCCGCTTGTTGAATTTTGATTAATCCAATATAATTTAAAAGTAATTATCATCTTGGAAAAAATGTCAAAATACAATCAGGAACAACTACTAGAATATTTGTATGAGGAAGGAATTTTAAAAGAAGAGGATTTAAAAAAGCCTAAAAATAAAAAATGGCTTGATTTTTTAATTTCAGACAGGAAAATTGAGGAAGATAAAATTAGACAAGCGATCGCTGATTTAAATGGACTTGAATATAAAAGTTTAAAAGACAGCTTCGTAAACAATAAAAATTTTTATCAAATTCCCTACGCTGTCTGCAAAGCTAAAAATATAATTAGTTTTGGTTTTAAAAATCAAAATATTCTGCTGGCCAGTTTAAGACCGCTGAATAATCAAGCCATCAAAAAATATTTAAAAAGCGAGCATTTAAAGGTTATTAACTTTATAACCGATCAAGCTGATTTGCAAAAGTTGATGAGCCAATATTGGGAGCATATTTCAAAAGAATATGTTGAGCGGATTAAATTTTTGCTTAATTCGATTTTGATAAAATATCAAAATGATCCCGAAAAAACAAAGAATCTAAAAGATGATTTATACCTTAAAAAAGCTGTTGAATTGATTCTTGAACTGGGAAAAACGCAGCAGGCCTCTGAAATAAAAATAAATCCTTTGGATGACGTTATTAATATTCAATATCGGATCGGATTCAAATTATATAAGTATTTTTCTTTGTCTAATAAATATCTTTCAATTTTAGAATCGGGTTTTAGAGGATTATCCAATTTAAGAAGAAACGAAACTTTTGAGATTCAAGAGGGAAGACTAAAAATCAACTCTAAGGACAGGCTTAAAATCACTTTAATTCCAAAGTCAAACCATGTTAAGATTATTTTAAAATTTCTCGACGAATATACCAAAGGCTTAAATTTGGAGATTTTAGGGGTTAGGGAAAAAGATATTGACAAAATAAGAGAGGGGCTTTCTGATTTAAAGGGCCTAATTTTAATAATCGGACCCCAGAACAGTGGCAGAACCACTACTTTGTATACTTTAATTGATATAATTAACTCGTCAAAAAATAATATCTATACTGTTGAAAAGCAGATTAACAAAAAACTTAAAGGCTTAAACCAAGTCGAAATTTTAAAAAATTTAAATTTAAATAACAGTTTAAAAGAAATTATTAAAAATGATCCAGATGTGGTTATGATTCCGGGACTGGCGGATGAAAAAATTCTAAATTTAATTCTATTTGCTTCCCTTCAAGATACACTGTTTTTAACTAAACATAACGCTTTAAGCATTCCCCGGGTTTTTAAAAAATTGTTTCAATACGATATAGAGCGGGCTTTACTGATATCTTCGATTAAAATGATTATAAATCAGCGTTTGATTGACAAAAACTGTCCTTATTGTCTCAGGCAAGAGAGAATTTCCCAGACCGAGCTTAAAAAGTTAACATCGATTCTGGATTTTAGAACTGTTCAAGAAAAGATTAAAAACAATAAAACTCATGTTCATAAATATTTAAAAAATATCAAAAAATTAGACGAATTAGTAATTAAGAAGCCGGAAGGCTGCAAAAGCTGTAATTTTAAAAAAATAATGGGCCGAACAGGTGTTTTTGAAGTCCTTCCTCTTAATCAAAAAATCAGAAAAAATATTATCAATAATTCTGGGCAGAAAGATTTTGAGTCCAAACTATCTTTAGAAATCAAACCTGATCTCAAGGAACAGTGTTTGGTTAAATATTTAAACGGTGTCGTTCCCATAAACGAATTAATTAAAATTTATAAAAACAAATAGACATGTGGCTTTATTTATATAAAATAAAGGATAATTTTAAACAGATTGACAATGATTTTATTGCCGGGGATTTTCTAGAAGCGAAAATTGATAAAATAAATAGCAATAGAGTATTTGTGGCGAAAATATTATTAAAAATCCCGTCGATTAAAGAAATTTTTAAAATTAAAAATGCTCTCTTTTTGCTTGAGGTTACTTTAATGAAGGAGAAGATCAATTTTAACGAATATGAAGCCTTGCTTTTCTTGGCCGATAAATTACCCAGTCATTTCTATCGAAAATTGGCTTATGACTATCTAGAGAATTCCAAGGATCCTTCTATGGATAAATTTTTAAACGAAAACCTGGATTTTTTCCCCAATATATTGACGATAGTCTATAACATAAAACGCCAGCATGGTATAGATTCAGTCATAATTAAAGACTTAAGATTATATTTGAGGGAAAAACTGTCCAAAAAATATAAGGATTTTTTAATAAGATTTAATACTCTAACTATTTATATATTATTTTTTATAATAATTTGTCTATTTGGCCTTTTTTTAAAATATATAAGTGAAATTGACTAAAAAAATTTGACTATCTTATTTTAATAGTATAAAGTTTCAAGAATATTTAAAAAATAATTTTAATTAAATGGGAAGGATCCAAGACCATTATATAAAATTAAAATGTTCAATCTGTAAGACCGAGATTATCAACACTAAAAAGAATAAGAAAAAATTAAAAGAAAAGCTTGAATTGAATAAATTTTGTAAAAACTGCAAAAAACATACCAAATTTGTAGAAGCTAAAAAGTAAATAAAACCTATGCCAGAAGAAAATAAAAAAATAACCACCTATGTTTATCTCTTGGTAATTTTCATCCTTGCCGCCGGAGTAGGGATATTAACTAAAAATATCGCTTCCGATAAAATTACCACCGGTTTTGAAGACAATAGATATCTGACAATGTCTGATGAGTATGATATTGAAGAAATCGAAGAGAAAATTAAAAAAGAACAAGAGGAGAAATTAAAAAATCAAAAAGCCCCAGTGCAGAATCAAGGGCCCAGCCCGGCTCCCGCTAATGTCAACAGCGGTGGCAGTTGCGCTCAATAAAAATTTATATATTTAATTTAAACAGTAAGTAATTAATTATGTCAGCAAAAGATAAAAGAAAAAAAGACGAAGAACAAAAAAAGGCCGAAGAAAAATTAAAGAAAAATCAAAAAAAAGAGGAAATGAAGGATGAGGACGAGGATGAAGATGAGAGAGAAGATGAAGAAAAAAATTTAAATGAGCTGGACGAAGAGGACGATGAATTTGATGATGTCGATGACGATTTTGAAGACGAAGAAGACGTGGAAAGTTATAAAAAGAAAAATCAAAATATAACCGCTTTGGCGATTCTCTTTGCCGGATTATTTGTAGGCAGTTTGTTTGTGGATATCGTCCAATGGGTTAAAGGTGAAGGGATTTCACGATCTAAGTTAAAAGAAATCGAAGACAACGGAGTTTTTCAGTCAAGTCAAAACAAAACCTGGGTGTTAAATAACGAACCGATAGTTAAAGCAACCTTATTAACCGACACTGATTGTGAAGAATGTCAAAATGAAACCATAGTTCTTAATTTTAAAAAAGCCAGCGTACCCACTGCTTTGTTTGAAACGATCGATTATAAATCCGATAAGGGCAAAGAATTGACGGAAAAGTTAGACATCAAGGTGGTTCCGGTGGTAATTTTTGAAGAGGAACTTAAAGAAACCAATTTTTACGAACAAAATCAGCCTTTTATTCAGGAAAAGGAGGGGAGTTATTACATAGAAAATTCATTGATCAGCGCCGCTTTTAGAATCGGCGGCAAAAAATATGTGCAGTCGCCGGAATTCAGTTCCAAGACAGCAATTTTAGGTGAAGAGGTGGCGTCAGTTCCCGTAATTATTTATGGAGATTTTCAATGTCCTTATTCAAAACAGTTTGCTGTTAATTTCGCTCAAGTTTATGAGGAAAATAAGGAGGATTTGAAAGTAGCCTTTAAACAACTTCCTTTAACCAGCATTCATCCTCAGGCTTATGGCGCCGCTCATGCCAGCATGTGTGCTAACGATCAAGGTCAATTCTGGGAAATGTATACCAAATTGTATGATACTCAGTCCGTTTGGGGAGCTAAGGGAGCGACTAACGCGGAGTTTTCCAACTTAGCGGTCGAGCTTGGTTTAAACAAGGCCGAATTTGATCAATGTATGACCGATGATATCCACAGAGAGGAAATAGAAGCGGATAGACAAGCGGCGGCCGAATTATCTATTAGCGGAACTCCAGCGGCTTTTATCGGCGAAGAATTTATCGGAGGCGCGGTTGCACCGACAAAAATTAAAGAAATAATCGAAAAAGCAAAAGAATAAAGCCTTCTTTTAACCCAACAGACAAAAAATCCGGAGTTAACCCCGGATTTTTTTGTAGTAAATATCTTGATTTTTCTCTATAAGACCTTCCAATTCAAGCTCCGTTAAAATAATCAGCAGTCTTTCTATATTTAAATTAGAATGCTGAGCTATTTTTTCAATATGCCGTCCCGTGAAATCAATTAAATCGAGTATTTTTTGTTGTTCAGTCGATAAATTGAAAGCTGCATTTTTATCGGTTTTTATTTTTAAGTCGGATCTAATAATCAGTTCATATTCATCCAAAATATCATTGACTTTTAAAACACACTTGGCTCCCTGTTTAATTAATTCGTTGCTGCCGGTGGAGTATTTTGAAAAAATACTTCCCGGAACTGAAAAAACGTCTCTTCCCTGCTCGAGGGCATGACTTGCCGTGATTCTGGTGCCTGATTTTATTTTAGCTTCAATTACAATCAGTCCTTGAGACATACCGCTTATTATCCTGTTTCTGGCGTAGAAATTGGCCGGTCGGACATTGACTCCCAACGGGTATTCGGAAATTACGGCGCCTTGATTTTTAATTATATCCTGAGCCAGCGAGCGATTATTTAAAGGATTTATCGAATCCAATCCGGAAGCGACTACGGCGAAGTTTCTTCTTTTATGTTTGTTCGAAATTTTATGAACCAGCGTATCAATGCCTAAAGCCAGCCCGGAAATAAGTTTAATATTGGCACCTAGTAAACCAGGAATTATTTTTTCACAAATTTGTCTGCCGTAAACGCTGTGTTTTCTACTTCCTACAACAGCCAGACAGAAATCATTTTTTTGGGGCAAATGCCCTAAATAGTATAAAACAGGAGGCGGATTATAGATTTTTTTTAATAGACAAGGATAATTGTCGTCTAAAATGTTAATTAATTTCACATTATATTTTTTTAGTTTTTCAAACTCCAAGTCCACGTTGATAGCTTTTTTTTTGTTTAAGAAAAAATCGATTTTATAAGAATTTAAAGAGATTCCGGCCAATTCTTTTCTCGAAGCTTTCCAAACATGCTCCATTGAATCAAAATTTGAGATAAATTTGCTAAAGGTTTTCGGGCCGAAACCGGAAATTAGGTTTAAGGCGTTCCAGTACTTCATTGTTTTATTGAATTATTATTTTATTTATGCAATTATAAATAAATCCAATTCTGTTTTATTTTAGCTTTCTTATAATGAAAACATCATTAAAAGAATCTTTAAACAATCTAAAAAATAAAAATTATCCCGAAATAGCCGAAAAAATTTCGGTTAATTTATTCTATCCCAAAGACGAAAAACACGGACATTTTTCAACCAACTTAGCTTTGTTAATCGCTAAAGAATTTAAACAAAATCCCAAAGACATAGCAAAAGACATAGCAAAAAAGCTTGAAAGCAAACCAGTTATTAAGAAGCATTTTAAAGTAGAATTAATTAACGGTTTTATTAATTTTTCAATTAAAGATGCCGGTTTTATCAAACAGCTGGTCGAATTGCAAAAAAAAGATTTTCAAATTAAAAAACTTGATCTTTATAAAAATAAAAAATATTTGATCGAATTTTGCGACCAAAATCCCTTTAAATCTTTCCATATCGGCCACTTAAGAACAGCGGTAATAGGAGAATCGCTGTCAAGACTTCTGGATTTTTCCGGCGCAAAAGTCATTAGAGCCAATTACCAGGGAGATGTGGGACTTCACGTAGCAAAATTTTTCTGGGGTTTTTTTCAAATTAGAAAAAAACAACCTGATATTGAAGAAAAACTAAAATCCCTGGATGAAAAGATAAATTTTATGACCGATTGTTACGTGGTTGGCGCTAATGCCTATAAAAAAGACGCTAAAGCCAAAGACAAAATCAATCAATTAAACAAAAAAATTTATCAAATGGATCGGGAAATCAAAAAAGACTGGCAGAAAAAAAGACAATGGAGTCTGGATAAATTTGACAAAATTTACGAACGTTTAAACACCGGATTTGACCGACTGTTTTTTGAATCAGAAATGGTAAAAGATAGTCTCAAGATTTGTGAAAAAGCTTACCAAAAGGGAATTTTAAAGAAAGACCAGGGCTGTTTAATTTTTAAGGGCGAAAAATACGGCCTAAACACAAGGGTTTTTGTCAACAGCCTTGGAATTCCGACCTATGAAGCAAAAGAACTGGCCCTTGCTTTCAAAGAATTCCAGGAATTTGGAACTATCGACAAAGCGATTCATGTAGTCGGCAATGAACAAAATAATTTCTTTAAAATTACTTTTTTGGTTGAAAAGCTTTTGGACGAACAATTATTTGATGATAAGCAATTTCACTTATCTTATGGAATGATAGATGTCAAAGGAATCAAAATGTCTTCTCGGTTGGGAAATATTATTACCGCAGAATCCCTGATTGATCAAGTGAAAAAGGAAATATCTAAAATTATTTCAACCAGAAAGGAAAAGTTGTCTCCAAAAGATACCGAAACAATAGCGGAAAAGCTAGCCGTGGGAGCGGTAAAATATTCCTATCTTAAAATCACGCCCCAAAAAAACATGCTTTTTGACCTAAAAGAAAGTGTTAAAATGGAAGGCCAATCCGGGCCCTATCTAATGTATAGTTACGTAAGAGCCATAAATATCCTAAAAAAGGTTTCAGATCAAAAAATAGATCGTATCAAGAATTTGAAATTAAGCGAACCGGAGAGAAAATTGCTTTTTGAAATAAATAAATTTTACGACATCATTGAAAAGGTTTCTAAAACTTATCAAATTTCTGACATTGCCGATTATAGCTATAAACTCGCCACGAAATTTTCCAACTTTTATGATAAGATTCCGGTATCTAGGGTGGAAGACAAGGATCTTAGAATTCTAAGAATCGCAATCATTATTTCGTTTAAAGAAGTATTGGGCAAATGTTTGGATCTGATGGGGATTGAAACCGTGGAAAAAATGTAAAATCTATAATAAAATTAAGCTAGATTTAATTAATAATAAACAAACAATGAAAAAAGAAAATATTGCGATTATCGGAACAGGTTATGTGGGTTTGGTAACGGGCGTCTGTTTTTCTCAAGCAGGGCATAATGTTACCTGTATTGATAAAGATCAAGCAAAAATAAACAAGCTTAAAAAAGGAATTGTTCCTATTTATGAGCCAGGGCTTGATGAAATGGTTAAAAAAAATTTTAAGGAGAAGAGACTTTTCTTTTCAACCAGACTGGAAAAAGCGGTTGCAAACGCCAAAGTGGTTTTTGTTGCCGTTGGAACTCCCAGTTCGAGGAGGGGAGACGGTTATGCGGATTTAAGTTATGTTTATGAGGTGGCAAAAGAGATCGCTCCGTTGATTAATAATTATAAGGTAATTGTTAATAAAAGTACAGTTCCCGTAGGCACGGCCGATGAAGTGAAAAGAATCATTTTAGAAAAAAATCCCAAAGCGGTTTTTGATATGGCTTCTAATCCCGAATTTTTAAAAGAAGGCGCCGCGATTGAAGATTTTATGAAGCCTGACAGAATCGTCGTGGGAGCTTCAACCAATAAGGCTCACAAATTATTAAAAGACATTTACGAACCGATCATCAGTGAGGCTAAAAAAGAACTTAAGGATAAAGCGGCTTTCTTTACTACGGATATCAAATCAGCCGAACTAATTAAATATGCTTCCAATTCTTTTTTAGCAGTTAAAATTAGTTTTATTAATGAAATTTCTAATTTATGTGAACAGTTAAAGGCCAATATCGACGATGTAGCTAAAGGTATGGGCTTGGATAAAAGAATCGCTCCTTATTTTTTAAAACCCGGGCCCGGCTACGGCGGATCCTGTTTCCCCAAAGACGTAAGCGCCTTACTGCGAATCGCTCAAGAAAATGAAACCGCGCTTAGGATTTTAGAATCGGTAGTAGAAGTTAATATTGCCCAAAAGGCCAGAATGATAAAAAAAATAAAAACCGGCGCTAAAGTCAATCGAAAAGCCAAAACTTTTTTATTTTTAGGCCTTACTTTTAAACCGGAAACAGATGACATGAGAGATTCTTCGGCGATTACTATTATTCCGGCTTTAATAGAAAAGGGACATAAAGTTATCGCTCATGATCCAAAAGGAATTAAAGAGGCCAAAAAAATTCTTCCTAAAGAAACTATCTTTATCGATAAAGAAGAGGAAATTTATAGCGCTTCTAAAAAAGCGCAGGCCGTCGTTCTTTTAACGGAATGGGATTTATAT
>WJJX01000097.1 GCA_014729445.1 Candidatus Moraniibacteriota bacterium
ACATACATTACAAAATGGGGGGCTTTAATTTCGGCCTTAAAGGGTTTGACCTTGCTTAGAGTGTCTTCTTTAAGGGCGGCCTGGATTTCCTCGCTGGGATAATAGCCTAAATCTTCCATTCTCTTTAATATCCATTCCTGTCTGATTAATAGTCTTTCGCTGTTATTGCCATAAGGAGAGAATCTGGTCGGCGCTTTTGGTAAAGCGGCCAGCATAGCCGCTTCGTCTAGGCTTAAATTGTTGGCGTTTTTTTCAAAAAAAGTCTGGGCCGCGGCTTCAATGCCGTAGGCGTTTGATCCATAAGGAATTTGGTTTAAGTACATTTCCAGGATTTCATCTTTGGTAAATCTTCGTTCCAGCTCCAGGGAAAGGATGGCTTCTTTGATTTTTCGGGTATAGGTTTTTTCAGGCGTTAGGATGGAGTTTTTGATGAATTGTTGAGTTAAAGTCGAAGCGCCTCTGGCGGCTGATCCCGAAGTGACGTCTGTCCAGACAGCTTTGGCGATTCCGGGAAAGTCAAGGCCATGATGATTATAGAAATTGTCGTCTTCGGCGGCTAAAGTCGCGTTAATTGCATGTTCGGAAACGTCTTTTAACTGAATAATGGTTCTTCTTTCCTCTCCGTGAAACTCGTAAAGCAGAACCTGGCCGGAGCTGTCGAAAATTTTGGTTGATTCGGCCATGTTGTTTTCCGAGATGTGGCCCGGACTGGGAAGATCTTTGGAGAAATAAGCGTAAACGCCCACGGCGAAAATTATTCCCACCAGGAATCCGACTATGGAAAGCTTGAAGGTAAAAATGGAAAATTTTTTTAGATTTTCTTTGGTTAAAATCAATTTAAGTTTGGCTTTAACTTTATCTAAAAATTTTTTTTCTTTAGGCATTTTGTGAATATAACTTATAAAATCAGGCGTTTTCTGGTATTTTTATATATAGCCTTTCAGTGGTTTTTGTGACAGTTTTAGGGTAAGTTAGTTACTTAATTTGAGCTTTATAATAAAATATCATACAAGGTTTTCTTAATCAAGGAAAGAAAAAAATTTACAAAGCAATAAAATCCTTGTATAATTGCAGTTAGAATTAATTAGATTGGAATTTTTAAACAGAAACTTGAATTTTGTAATTTCTTTAGATATATTAAAATGTTTTAGTTTGTTTTTTCTTTAAAGGAGTTTCTAAAACTAAGGAAATAAAAATAAAATTGTTAGCATTAAACAAGAAGTCAAATGCCAAAAACAAAGCGATCTTTTTTACAAAGGTTAATCGGTAAAGAGGATGCGGAAGCCGAGCCGAGAATAAAATATCAAACCGGGTTTAATCAAAACAGAAATTTTGAGAGTAAAAAAATGGATTATTCTGCGGAGGATTTCAGTGAGGCCGGGGTCGGTTTTAACCGGGGCTTTGAGGATGTTGAAAATCGCGAAGACTATCAGCAGTATGATAAATTGGATCAGGCGGAAAAAGTCAATAAAAACCAGGCCGGACAGGAGATGGCAGAGGGGGATATAGTGAGCGATCAGGAAGGTCAGCTGACAATTGATGTTTATCAAACTGATTCGGATATTGTTATTAAATCAACGATTGCGGGTGTAAAGCCGGAGAATTTGGATGTTCAGATTAATAACGATATGGTAACCATTAAAGGAGAAAGAATTCAGGAGGAGGAGGTTTCAAACGACGATTATTATTATCAAGAATGTTATTGGGGGGCTTTTTCAAGGTCGATCATTCTGCCGGTCGATATTCAGGCCAGCAAATCGGAGGCTTCCTTGAAAAATGGGATTTTAACCATAAGGCTGCCCAAGGCCAGTTCCGCCAAGGCCAGAAAAATTCAGGTAAGAGGCTTTTAATTTAATTTAAGTGAAAAGGAAGTTTTTTCATTTTAAAATATTGAAAAAGAATAAAAAGCTTTCCCGGCTTTTATTTTATCTTGTTGTGATTTTGTTGATTTCGGGTGCGGGGTTTTTATTTTTTTATTCTTTTCAAAAATATGAAGGCAAGGTTAATCCGAATATCAGGGCTTTGGATGAAGATATCGGCGGATTTTCCAAGGATCAGGCTTTGGAGGAATTGAGAAAGAAGAAGGATTATTTGGAGAATAGAAAGGTAAAAATTATTCTGGAGGATCAGATTTTTGAAACCAGTTTGGCAGAGTTGGGAGTTTCAATCGACGAGAAAAAAATTCTGGATTACGCTTTTTCGAAGGGCAGAAACGAGGGGGTTCTCGAGAAATACTGGGCTTTTGCTGTTAATTCAGTTTACGGTTTTAAAACGCCCGTTTTTTTTGAGGTGGATAGCGATAAATTAAACGATTATATCTACGATCAACTGGAAAATGATTCGGATTCGCCTCAATCTTCTAAAATAGTTTACAGAGACGGTTATTTTATAGCCTTATCTTCGAAAGACGGTTACGGAGTCAATAAAACTTTGCTTGCCAGTGAAATTTTGAAATTGGTTAATGATTTGACTTTGGATGAAATCGATTTGGGAAAAAAGATCTATAAAAAGGCACGGGTCGAGGAGGAGAATGCGATTCAAGCCAAAGATAAGGCAAATAAAATGCTCCAAAGTACAATAACTTTAACGGCCGGCGAAAAAAACTGGATTCTGGATAAAGAAACACTGGCCGGTTTAATCAGATTTTCAATGAAAAAGAATATTTCCTTTGAAGAATATGAAGCCGGCAGACAAGAGAAACAGGCGGATAATTTGTTTTTTTATACTTATATTAATATTACAGGAAGCACACCGGATATTTATTCAAGCGGGTACAGATATTTTGTAACTATAGACAGCCAAAAAACCAAGGATTATTTTTCCATGATTGCTCCCGGAATCGAACAGCCCGCAATTAACGCTGTCTTGAGTTTTGAAGACAATCAAATTAAAATTGAGGAGGAAAGCAAAGATAGAATTTCTTTGGATATTGATAAAAGTGTTTCCAATTTGGAGAAGGGATTATTGAATCAGAAGGAAGTGATAGATTTGGCGGTTAATCGGAAAAACGCGGAGATCTCCAAGGAGAATCTGAGCGCACTGGGAATCGAAAGCTTGATTGGTTTGGGGAAATCCAATTTTAAAGGTTCGCCTAAAAACAGAAGGCATAATATAGCGGTGGGAGCCTCAAAATTCAACGGGGTTATTATAAAGCCGGGCGAGGTTTTTTCTTTTTTGGATATTTTGGGTCCGGTTGATGCTTCGACCGGTTATCTCCCCGAATTGGTGATTAAAAACAATAAAACCGTTCCGGAATATGGGGGCGGAATGTGCCAGGTTTCGACCACCTCTTTTAGAGGAGCCGTAGCTGCCGGTTTTGAAATTCAGGAAAGGAGAAACCATGCCTATCCGGTTCAGTATTATGCTCCGCAGGGAACTGATGCCACGGTGTATATTCCAAGTCCTGATCTTAAATTTAAAAATAACACTTTAAGTAATGTTTTGGTTCAGACAAAAGTAGTGGGAAATGAATTGATTTTTGAATATTATGGAACCGATGACGGCAGAAAAGTGGAGACGCTTGGTCCTTTTATTTACGATCGAAAACCGGACGGCTCAATGAGGGCCAAATGGACTCAGCAGGTTTATAAAGCGGATGGATCCCTGTGGTTTGAAAAAACCTTTTTAAGTAAATATAATTCACCGAGTCGGTATCCTCATCCGGGTGAAGAATAAAAAAATTAACAAATAAATAAAAATATGAAATTAGTTGATTTTTTAGAAAAAAAAGCGAATTTATTGGTGGGATTGATCTTATTGGCAATGTTTTTTTTGATGGTGGGAAGTATGCGGATGGATGCGGCGATCAGAGATGAGATGCCTCATATTGTGGCAGGATACAGCTATTGGACTAAATTCGACTATCGTTTGAATCCTGAGCATCCGCCGCTGATTAAACAGTTAAGTGCTTTCCCATTGCTTTTTATGGAGGTTAATTTTCCAGAAGACAGCAAACACTGGAAGGATGAAGTGAACGATCAATGGGCGCTGGGAGAGGAGTTTTTATATTATAGCGGCAATGACGCGGACAAGTTTTTGTTTTGGGGCAGACTGCCGATAGTTTTGTTAACATTATTATCCGGGTTTTTTATTTTTAGATTTGCTTCAGAGATTTTTAAAAGTAAACTTGCCGGATTGGCGGCTTTGGTTTTATATGCTTTTTCTCCCAATATAATGGCTCATGGCCGTTATATAACTACGGACATGGGAGTTTCGGCGGTTTCGGTGATCGCTTTGTATTATTGGTTTAGATTTTTAAAGGAGCCGGGTTACAAACTTTTTTTTGCGGCTTCCATAATGCAGGGGTTGTTGCATTTGTCCAAATTTTCCAGTCCTTTATTTATGCCGGCGATCTGGCTTATGGCTGTTTTTGCGATTTTGCTTTATCAGAAAAAATGGGATTTAAAAAAGAGGCTTAAAGTTTACGTGCCGGCAACAATTCTTTCTTCGATAATTGCTCTTTTGATTGTCGGATTCTGGTATACGATTTTTATGCATAAAATGCCTCTGGAGGTTCAGCATGAGCTCATTTCCGAGTCTATTTATGACGAATATTTCGACAATGCGAATGTGGCAACAAAACTGCACGCTTTAGCTGATATTCCGGTTTTGCGCCCTTATGCCCAGTACTTTTTAGGCTTTTTTATGGTGGCGGCTCATGCCTCCTATGGCCATGATACTTATTTTATGGGAGAAGTCGGCCAAAATTGGCCTCATTATTATTTTGTCGCTTATTTGTTGAAGGAGCCTATCGCTTCTCAGGTTTTTCTTTATGTTTCCATTATTTTGATTTTGAAATTGTTGTTTGATTTTTCAAGATCTTCCCATAAAAAGAGATTATTTGGAAAATTTCTTAGAAAATACAATGTTTTGTTCGTCTTTTTTCTGTTGATCGCCGGGTTTATGATCATGGGGATGAGGGCTAAACTGCAGTTGGGCATTCGCTATATTGTTCCTGTTTTTCCTTATTTATATATTATTATTGCCGGGATAATCGTGAAAGGTTATGGATTGGCAAGAAGGGATTTAAAGCAAGTCAAACAAATAATGATTGGTCTTTTGCTTGTTTGGCTAATCGGAGCCAATTTGGCCGCCTATCCTTACTATTTGGCTTATTTTAACGAATACGTGGGCGGTTATAAAAACGGCTGGAAATATTTAATTGATTCCAATCTGGATTGGGGCCAGGATTTAAGAAGGTTAAAGGTTTATTTAGATGAAAATCAGATTGATCACATAAAAATAGATTATTTCGGCGGAGGAAATCTTGATTATTATTTGGGTGAAGGAAATTATACGGTTTGGGGTTATGATAAAGGCCCTACCGATGGCTGGATAGCGGTAAGCGTTAATGCTATTCAGTGGAACAGCTCCAATACAGAAGATACGGACAAGAAAGGCAGCTATCATTGGTTAACGGATAATTATGAGCCGGTTGAAAAGATCGGAGGCAGCATCTTTGTTTATAAGGTTGATTAATTAATTTTTCTTTTTACAGGTAACAAACCGTAGCGGGAGGTTTGTTGGATTCGTCAAAAAGAACTCGACCCGCCAGGGGAACTTCGTTTAAAATACGGGTTGTGATGGTTTGTCTGATTTTTTTAGGCAGTTCATAGGGGGTGATTGTCATAAAATCTTTGGTTTTGATGTTTCTTATAAAGATCAGATAACCTTTAGCGGTTGCATCGCCTTTTACGCAGGTTACCATATGCGAGTCAAGAGCGATTACGCTTTGGGAAATTTTGTAGTATAAATCGGCTTTTTTAAGCTCCTCAATGACAATGGCATCGGCTTCTTTTAGAGTGGTCAGTTTTTCCTCAGTGATTTCGCCCAGAATTCGAATCGCCAGACCGGGGCCGGGGAAAGGCTGGCGATGAACAATTTCTTTCGGCAGTTTTAATGTTCTTCCGATTTTCCTGACTTCGTCTTTAAATAAATTTTTGAAGATTTCCAGAACTCGGCCTTGTTTCATTAATTCAAGCACTTCATCGGTTCGATTATGGTGAGTTTTTATGGTGTGAGCCGGAGCGGTTACATCGCAGGCGGCGGATTCGATTACGTCCGGATAAAGCGTTCCCTGGCTTAAAAGATAGTCTTTTTTGAGATATTTTTTAAACACTTCAATATATTCACGCCCGATTATTTTGCGTCTTTCTTGTCCATCGGTTACTCCTTCCAGTTTTTTTAGGAATCTTTTTTTTGCGTTAACTATTTCAACCTTTACCTTTAAATATTTATTGAATCTTTGTTTGATGGTTTGTGCTTCGTTTTTTCTAAGCAATCCCGTGTCGACCATTATACATTTAAGATTGTCTCCCAAGGCCTGGTGAAGGATTTCGGCCATTATGGTTGAATCGGTTCCTCCGGAGATGGCATGCAAAACCTTTTTCTTGCCCGCCTTTGTTTTTACCTCATCAATCATTTGTTGAATGATTTTTTTCGGCTTCCAGTTTTTTTCGCATTGACAGATATCGACAACGAAGTTTTCCAATAATTGGCGACCCGAGACGGTTTGAGTGACTTCCGGATGAAACTGGACCCCGTAGATTTTTTTATCCGGATGGGCGATTATGGCGTAAGGCGATTTGTTCGTACCGGCCAGGGTGATGAAAGTTTCGGGGGGGGATTTGATTTCATCTCCGTGGCTCATCCAGACGGTTTGAGTTTTAAGATTGATTTTTTTTAAAAATTCGTTATTGATGGCTTTTTGGGAGAAGAAGAGTCGGGTTTTGCCGTATTCCTTTTTTTTGTCTCCCTTGATAACTTCGCCTCTATAGTGATCGGTTATGATTTGTAATCCATAGCAGATGCCTAGTATGGGCAGTCCCAAAGTGAAAATTGCCGGATCGGGGTGGGGTGAGTTTAGTTCATACAAACTGCCCGGCCCGCCGGATAAAATTATTCCTCGGGCGGAGAGATTTTTTATTTTTTGCGCAGGGGTATTAAAGGGTAAAATTTCGCAGTAAACATTTGTATCTCTTATTCTTCTGGCAATCAATTGAGTTGTCTGGGATCCGAAGTCTAAAATGATAATGGCGGCTTTTGGATTTTTTTTCATAGGTTAGTGCGATTTACTTCATCTTTTTTCTAATGAACGCCGGAATTTCGAGTTCGTCGTCCTCATCGCTGCTTTTAGGCGTCTCTTCTGTTTTATTATTGGTTTGGTCTTCAAATGGTCTATTTAACGATTGTTTTGAGATATCGGATTGGGAGGGGGGAGTTCTTTTTGGTTTCGGTCTTGCTTCGGCGGGTTTATTGTTTTGAGTTTGGGTATTATTTACCTGGCGTCCTATTCCAAAATTGGCACTAAAAGGACTGGTTGGGGTGTTAACAGTCTGGTCGTTTTCATTTTCTTCGTCCTCATAGCCTTCATCCGCCAACGGATCCGATTCGTTTCCCGATTCGAAGCCGGTAGCTACAACGGTTACTTTCAGTTCCCCGTCTTGAACGCTTTCATCTTCGGTATTGGCAACCGCCCCGAAAATGACTTTGGCGTCGGGATCTATGTTTTCGGTTATTACATTAGCGACGTCGTTTATTTCCAGCATTCCCATGTCTTTATCCCCGGCAACGTTGAACAGAACTCCTTTGGCTCCGTCAATCGAAAGCTCCAAAAGCGGTGAATTAATGGCTTGTCTGGCGGCTTCGGTTGCTCTATTTTCACCACTGGCCTTTCCAATGCCCATTAAAGCCGAGCCGGCGTCTTTCATGATTGCTCTAACATCGGCGAAATCCACGTTGACAAGTCCGGGAATGGTTATTAAATCGGAGATGCCTTGAACACCTTGTCGCAAAACATCGTCTACAATTCCGAAAGCGTTTAAAAGGCTGGTTTTTTTATCGATGACCTGAAGCAATTTGTCGTTGGGAATTGTTACTAGAGTATCCACTCTGTCTTTTAACGTGTCCAGCCCCTCCTCGGCCAGGACAGCTCTTTGGGAGCCTTCAAATGCGAAGGGTTTCGTTACCACGGCTACTGTTAGAGCGCTTGTCTCTTTAGCGACTTCGGCGACTACCGCGGAAGCGCCGGTGCCTGTTCCGCCTCCCATTCCACAGGTTACAAAAATCATGTCCGCGCCTTTTAATACTTCCTGAATTTCGTCTCGATTTTCTTCGGCCGCCTGTCTTCCGATTTCGGGATTCATTCCGGCTCCGAGACCTTTGGTTAAATTTTTACCTATGTGAATTTTATACGGGGCTTTGTTATGATGAAGGTCCTGGGCATCGGTATTTATGGCGACAAATTCCACTCCTCTCATTTTGGTTTCCATCATTCTATCGATTACATGACCACCACTACCGCCTACACCGACGACAAGAATTTTTGCAATTGTTTCGATATTTGATTTTATTTCCCCCATTTACGATTGTGAATTAATTATTTTTGGATTAGGGTTAATTAAAAATTTATTCTAATTAATCTAATAATTCTATTTTAGAAAATTTATTTGATTTTGTCACTAAGCTTAAGTTTCGATAAGTTTAGCTCCAACCCATATTAAGTTTATTGCTCAAACACCTTACTTAAAAATATTTTATAAATCAATTTCAGTCTTAAAATTCAGAATAAACTTTTTAGATCATCCCCACGAAATATAACTTCTTTGTTAATAAAAAAGCTTAACAAATAATGGTGGGATTTGTCAAAGTTTAAAAATTATAATAAAGAGACAAACTTAAGGCAGAAATTCCTTGAAGAATTTTTTTAATTTGCCGATAGAGCTTGAAAATGATTGGCCCATTTGGCCCATGCCCGGAATCGAGATAGAGGACAACCCTTTTTTGGTTTCGTTTTCCAAAGCCCACAGGACAAGTCCGGTAACGGTAGCGAAATCCTGATCGGTTGTTTTGTTGGCGATGCCTCCCAATTCCTGAATTTTGCCGACTTGAGTTGGAAGTTTGAGGGTTTTTTTACCCAGTTCTATTGTTCCATGGATTTTTGACGATCCGCCAATAATGACCGCGCCGGAAGGCAGCATTCCGTCTCTGTCCACGATTTTCAACTCCCGGTTGACCAGTTCGAAAATTTCCTCCATTCGGGCTTCGATTATTTCGGCGACGTGTTTTTTGGAAACTTTTGATTCTTCATTTTTGTCGAATTTATTTAAATCGATTTCCTCTTTTGGGGAAATCGCTTCAGGCAGACAGCTGCCGTATTTTAACTTTACCTCTTCGGCCACCTCTATTGAGGTCCTAAGTCCGATGGCGATGTCGTTGGTTATGTTGTTGCCGCCCACAGGTATAATAGCGACATGCAGCAGTTCACTTTCTTCATAAATGGCGATGCTGGTTGTTCCGCCTCCTATATTGATAAGAGCCACTCCCAGCTCTTTTTGTCTTTTGGATAAAGTGGCTATTTGATCGGCCAGAGGAGAGATCACCATGTCCTCGATAGCGATTCCGGCATTCTGAAGACATTTGCTTATGTTCTTTAAATAGGGGGAAGATCCCTCGATAATCAGGCAGTCTACTTCCAGTCTTACTCCGTTCATTCCGACCGGGTCTTTAATATCTTTTTGATTATCAAGACTGAACCGTCTGGGAATAACATGGACGATTTCTTTATTGTTGGGAACAGAAATGGCTTGGGCGGCGTTGATTACTCTTGCGAGATCATCCGGGGATACTTCTCCATCTGCTCTGCCTATCGCAATCGCGCCTTTGCTTATTTGAGTCGAAACGTCGCTGCTGCCGATGCTTATAAAGGCATTTTCGACCGGAACACCGGCCATTCTTTCCGCCTGTTCGACGGATTCGTTGATCGAATTTGCCACTTCCTCGATATCGATTACGATGCCTTTTCTCATACCAAAAGTATTAGCCTCGCCGATCCCGATTATTTGTGGCTTTTCATCTTCTGACAGGGGCTTTTGAGCTATTAGGGTCCTAATCTTGGAGGTCCCGACATCAATGCCTGTTATAATGTTTAATTTGGGCATTATTTTTCTTTTTTATGGATAACAACAATTTAAGTTCGTTGTTATCAAGGTTAACATAAGATAAAAATTTTTAAAATGTTTGGGTTTTTTTAGGCTTTTGATAGTGGGCGACTCAGGACTTGAACCTGAGACCTCGTCATTATCAGTGACGCGCTCTAACCAACTGAGCTAGTCGCCCTCGATTCTTTTATTGTATAAAAAAGAAAGATTTCAAGCAATTTTTCTTTTTTTTCAATAAACGAACCTCTGCTTAGTAATTTTTTTAAAACAACCAGGCAGAGGTTCATTATTTTGGTTAATTATGTTTATAATTCTAAATAATTTGGATTATTAGTCAATAGTCTCTCGCCGAGGACAGCCTTTTGAATTTTTTGTTCGATGGCCTGCATTTTTTTTCTTTGCTCTTTGGTTTTGTGGTCATAACCGGCTAAATGAACTATTCCATGAATAAAGATTTTTTTTATTGATTGATTCGGATCCTCCTCTTTTTTCGAATTTTTTTGAATATAATCCGGATTAATAAAAATTTCCCCGATCTTAGCTTCCGGATTTTTTTCCTGTTTGGACGAGTAGTTGAAAGTTAAAATATCCGTGGGTTTATTCAGTCCTCTGAATTTTCGATTTAAAGTTTTAATTTTTCGGTTGCCGGTAAAGATTAAATTGATATTGGGCGGGATTTTTAATTTTAATTTATCCACTGCAAAAACCAGAATTTTTTTTAAACCAGCAGGAGGATTGAATTTTTGGTTTTCAGAGAAAATGTGGAAATTTACGGGCATATAAATCTCTAATTAAGGTTTTTTAGGACAATTTCTTTGACAAGAGCGCCATCAGCCCGCCCTTTGGTTTCCTGCATCGCTAAAGGCATAACCTTTCCGATGTCGGCTTTGCTTTGGGCTTTTGTCTGCTTGATGACAGCTTTAACAATTTTTTCGATTTCGGCTTCAGGCATTTCTTCGGGAAGGTATTTTTGGATGATCCTGATTTCTTTTTCTTCTTTTGTAATAAGGTCGTTTCGATTGGCTTTTTTAAATTGTTCAATAGAGTCCTTTCTTGATTTTACTTGATCTTTTAAGATTTTTAGAACCTCCTTGTCCGTTAGCTCCTCTCCTTTTTCGATTTCTCGATTTTTGATTTCAGAACGGACCATCTTTAGGGCGGAAACAGCCTCTGTTTCCCTTTCTTTGAAGTATTTTTTAAAATCCTCGTCCAGTTTTTTTTGGAGTTTTGACATTTTATTGTTTTAAAATTTAAATATGAGTCCAAAATTTATAACAGACTAACTCGAAAAAGGGATTTTATACCTTAGGCATCCGCACACCGCCCGGGCGTTTAAGCTGGATTCTTTTTTTAGGATCGGTTTTGGAAAATTCCGGTTTTAAGATAGCTTTAAAGAGATTTCGAGAAAACCCCTTTTTAACTTTTACCGATTTTTCCGCTCATAAATTTATTTTTTTCATCTTCCAGGCGGCCGAGTTTGATCAGTCTCTTTTTTTCTTTGAGTAATTTTAGTCTATGCAAAGCTCTGAGTTTTCGGACTCGTTTGGTAGCCGGTTTCTGGTAGTATTTTTTCTTTCTGTCTCGTTTACCGATACCGCTACTTTGCCATCTTCTTGAAAATCTTCTCAAAAGATTATCCACCGGCTCGTTGCCCTTGTTTTTTACTTCAACCATAATAATAAATTCACCCCCTTAATAAGGCGTTTTAAGATTAATTAATAGTTAAATTAGCACAGGATTAGAAAAAAGACAAGTCCGAGGCTTGAGGTATGAAGTTAAAATATTCAAATTGAATCGAAATCAACCATATTATTAAAATCAACAAGGAAATTAGAATCGTCACTGTGATTTGAATTTTTTGTTTTTCTTTTTTGGGCAGTTTTTGAAGATTTTTAATGATTTGCATTGAATTAGGGGTTTAATTCTATAATTTGATTCTCCTCCGGCAGATTGTTTGAACTTAGCTTTAGTTTGTCGGTTATTTCGCTGGGTTTTGAATTCATTGTCTGATAAAACTCGTCGACTTTTTTTATTCCTTCCAAATTGAGTTTTTCGGTTGCGTAATGCATTGGCACCACGATTCGCGGTTCAATTAACTCTATGATCTTTTTAGCCTTTTTAGGTCCGATGGTGTAATTTCCCCCAACCGGAATAAATAAAACATGCACGTCTCCTATTTGGTCTATTCGATCTTTTTTGGGTATGTGGCCCAGATCACCTAAATGACAAAGTCTGATTTTCTCCGATTCCAAAATATAGATTGTGTTTAGACCCCTTAGCTTTCCCTCCTGTTCGTCATGATAGGAAGCCAGGCCGATTACGGAGATGTTTTTGAAGGTATATTCGCCGGGGTTATTAATTAGAAAATAATCGCCGGTGAGATTTTTTAAATAATTATGGTCGTAATGATCATGGGAGACAATAACCATGTCGGCTTCTCCTTTAGGAGGCTTCAAGCCCAAATCCCCGCCAAAAGGATCGAAGTAAATGGTGATTTTTTCTCCCAATTTTGCGCCGCTTGGTTTGGTTTCGACTTTAAAGCAGGAATGCCCGATGTGTTTTATAAGCATGTTTTTTAAGGTTAATTTTATTTAGTTTAGATTAGTTCTTATCTTGAAAATATAACTTTTATTGACCCAAGTTGTAAAGTTTGAAAATAAAATTTTTCAACAAACGTATTAATTTTTGCAGTGAAAAGTCCCAATTATTAAAGTCAGGCGTATATTATTTTGGAGGAGCCGTTTTAGAGGATAATTCAGAGAGTTCGGTTTTGGTTGATAGCGGATCTAAAAAGTGCTATAATTTTTAAAGATAGTGAAAACGGAAAAAATAAAAATCAATAAAAAATTGAATAAATTTTTCAAAAGGGGTTGATTTTTATCGATTTCTGTATAAAATTAATTCATTTAAAAATAAAACAATGACAGAAGATAAAAATATACCAAAAAAGGATAAAGAAAAAATAGAATCCTTAAAAAGTATTATCGAAGAGGCTGAAAAGAGTTTGTTTTCGGCTAGAGCGATGCTGGCTCGCATAGAAACCAAATATGAGCCAAAGACTGCCGCTCAAAAGAGGACTTACGGAGCCAGTCCGGACGGTAAAATTATCGAAGGCGTTTTCGACGGTCAGCTGATGATTGGAAATGACGGAAAACAGTATCCGGTTCCGGCCAATTACGCCAGTAAGTCTCGACTGGTAGAAGGAGACATGCTTAAATTGACAATCACCGATGACGGAAATTTTATTTACAAGCAGATAGGTCCGGTTGACAGAAAAAGAGTTATCGGTCTGGTGGAACAGGATGAAGGGGGAAATTACCTTATTAATGCCGATGGAAAAAAATATAAGGTTTTGTTGGCCTTGGTAACTTATTATAAGGCTCAGCCCGGCGATGAAGTTACGGTTGTTCTTCCCAGAACCGGCGAACCTATTTGGTGTTCCATAGAAAATGTCACTAAAAAGGCTTTTGAAGTTGCCCAAATTTACGATGATGCCGAAAATCAAGATTATGAAAAAGAAACGGATCCTTTTTTAAAGAAGGGAGAAGAGCCTGATTTAAGTATTGAAGATAATAAAAAAATGGAAGAAAAAGATGATTCCAATGTGGATAAAGTTCAGGAGGAATGGACTCCCGATTTGTCAAAGATCGAAAGAGAGGCTGAAGAAATAGAGAAAAACACCACGAAGATGGAGGAAAAACTAAAAGCTTCCGGCGAAAACGCGGTGGTGGAAAAAGATTTTCCAGATACTCCGGAGGAAGTTTTAAATAAACCAGCTAATAAAACAACTAAAACAACCAAAAAAGATGAGTAAAAATAAATTTGTCAGCAAAGGGACAATCAAACAGTTCGCCAAGTTTGTAGTTACCGGTTTTATAAACACGGGAATTGATATGGGGATATTCTGGCTTTTAACTACCACTTTGGGGATAACGCAGGGTTTTTATATCGTCGTTTTTAATTCCATAGGTTTCAGTCTGGCCACGGTAAACAGTTTTTTCTTAAACAAGTACTGGACTTTTGGAATTAAAAAGCAGAAAAACAGGGAAAAAGAAATAGTGGATTTCGGCCAGTTTTTAACGGTTTCGATTATCGGGCTGGCTATTAACAGTTCGGTAGTGTTCTTCTTGACGACTCTTATTCCTCCTTTTTTCAACATCGATTTTTTACAGGATTTCTTTACCAATTTGGGGGCATCGGGATATCGTGAATATTGGGCCATATTTTCCAAAGCTTGCGCTACGGGCGTTTCTCTTTTCTGGAACTTTATAGGTTATAAATTGTGGGTTTTTAAAAAATAGACTCAGAGATCCAGCTAAATATTTTGTTCTTTTAAAAATTATTGCTTATACTGTAAAGGCGGGAATTTAGACTGCCAATTTTGCGCTTTGGGCAGCTTGGCGGTAATAAAATCCCGATTTTTAAGGATTTAAACGCTAAATAGTTATGAAGGCCGTCATCAATCGAAAAGCCAGATTCGAATATAAGCTCGGATCCGAGTATGAGGCGGGTATTGTTTTAATTGGAAGCGAGGTTAAATCCGTCAAAAACGGCAGAGCGGATATTTCCAATGCCTATGTTTCCATTCGAAATGACGAGGTTTTTTTGATTAACGCCAACATTCCCAAGTATAAATATGCCTTTGGTCTCAAAGACTACGATCCCTTAAAAGATAGAAAACTTTTGTTAAAAAAAAGAGAAATTTTTCATTTAAAGGGAAAAATTAAGGAAAAAGGCTTGACTTTGGTGCCTTTAAAGTTATATACTAAGCGAAATAGAATAAAAGTTTTGATTGCCGAGGCAAGAGGAAAAACCGAATTCGATAAAAGGGAGTCGATCAAGAAAAGGGAAAGCGAACGAAGAATGAGAAGTTATTTTAAACAAAAGCTGCAGGGGCGACAACTTTGATTTTTGAACTTAAATGGCCGGATTTTTATTTAAAAGAGGGCCTTGAGTTCAAAATTCAGAGGCTTGGAATGTTCTTTAGAATAGAATAATAATATTAAGATAAGGGAGTGACAGGCTTCGATGGCAAGAAAACGGATTATTGCAAGTAAAGTTTGCAGTTTTCTTTTCAAAAATACTGCAAGGAAATATTTGAAAACGTATTTCAAAAGGCTAAGAGAGCTTTAGCAAACGCTTTTGCTCCTCAGAGCCTTGCAACCGTTGCCGCCTAATACGCGTCAACCATCGATTTAATTGATGCCTAATAGATTAAACTCGGTGTCGTTTTTTAGGCCGAATCTTAAAAGCAGTCTCGTTTAAGAGGGCAGGTTTTTTAGAGACTAGAAGGGAGTATTTTATTTTTGTTCAATTTTTAGAAATATTCTCTTAGAATTTAAATTGAACTAAACTTGTAGATTATTTTCCTTTTTTCCTTGTCAGACGCCGGTTCGACTCCGGCCACTTCCACCAAATATGTTGATAAATATTAATTAATTTAGCGTTGAAAAGAAAACCTTATAGAAATTTTTCTAAACCTACAAGAGAAAAAACCTTAAGAGTAAATCATGGAATCAAGGCTCCCAAGGTGAGACTTATTGATGAAGAGGGAGGCCAGATCGGAGTAGTAGCCACTTTTGAAGCTGTTAATCAAGCGAAAGCGAACGATTTGGATCTGGTCGAAGTAGTTTCTTCGGCCAACCCGCCGGTTGCCAAAATCATGGATTATGGTAAATATCAATATATTAAGAAGAAGCAGGAAAGGAAAAATAAGAGCAAGTCCAGGCAGAACGAGGTCAAGGGTATTAGACTGGGAATCAAAACCGAGCAGCATGACGTCGAGATTAAAAGAAAAAGAGCGCAGCAGTTTTTAAAAAAAGGTTATAAGGTGTCAATAGAAATGATCTTGAAAGGCCGGGAGCGCGCTTATATGAACAAGGCCAGAGAGGTGTTGAGCGAATTTATAAAAAATATCGAAGTTCCGGTTCAGATGGACCAGGAAATCAAGAAAAGCCCCCGAGGGTTCACCGCCGTTATTAAAGCGGACAAATAGCCCGGAAGGTGTAACCAATGACTAGCTTTATAGAATAAGTATTTAAAAAGGATTTATGAAAGTCAACAAACTAACCAAGAAAAGAGTAAAAATAACCAAAAGGAAAGGAAAACTGAGAGTTTTTCGGAAATATTCCAAACAGAGTCATTACAATGCCAATGACGAAGGCAAATTGACAAGACGAAAACGAAAAATTGCTGCAGTCTCCGGTGAGAACGCAAAAAGGATTTTGACTTTAACCTAAATTGAGCATAACGATATATTTTAATAGATTATTATGAGAATCAAAAGATCAGTCAGCGCCAGAAAAAAAAGAAAGAAGGTTTTAAAGGCCACCAAAGGGTATCTTAATCTTAGAAGGTCCTGTTATAGAAAAGCAAAAGAGGCTTTTATCAAGGCCGGTAAATATGCTTATCGCGACAGAAGAACAAAAAAAAGAACCAGAAGGGCTCTTTGGCAGATTAAAATCGGCAATGCTTGTAGATTGGAGGATATGAATTATTCCACTTTTATTAATTTACTTAAAAAAAATAAAATCGAATTGGATAGAAAAATCCTAGCCGATTTAGCCGAAAATAAACCAGAGATTTTTAAGGAAGTGGTAAATCAGGTTAAGAAATAGAAACAAATATTGCAATTTTATGTTTACAAGAAAAATCGGAATTGATTTGGGTACGGTTAACACCCTTGTTTCGGTAGCCGGAAAGGGTGTTGTTCTTAATGAGCCTTCCGTGGTGGCTTTGTCTACTGAAGATAATAAGATTATGGCTATCGGTCATGAAGCAAAGGATATGCTTGGCAGAACTCCGGATATTATAACTGCTTCGAAACCCATGAAGGACGGGGTGATCGCCGATTTCAGGGTAACCGAATCGATGCTTAGATATTTTATTAATAAGGTGAGCGGGAGAGTGAGATTATTAAAACCGGAAATTGTAATTTCGGTGCCGGCGGTGATCAATTCGACTGAAAGGAGGGCGGTGGTTGACGCGGCCATCGAAGCCGGGGCTAAAGCGGCTTACATTATTAAAAAACCTATCCTGGCCGCTTTGGGGGCGAATATTCCGATAGATTCGGCCTCCGGTAATATGGTTGTCGATATCGGCGGGGGAACAACAGAAGTAGCTATGATTTCTCTGGGAGGAGTGGTTTCGGCCAATTCCACCCGGGTGGGCGGCAATAAATTGGACGAGGCGATTAAGGATTATGTAAGGAAAAGATACGCTTTGGTCATCGGGGATCAAACGGCCGAGAGAGTTAAAATAAAAGTCGGCAGCGCTCTTTCGCTTAGGAAACAGGATAAAATTGAAATCAAAGGCAGAGATTTGATGGACGGCCTGCCCAAGGTGATCGAGATTGGAACCAATGAGATTGCCGAGGCAATGGCCGAGGAGCTAAGGGAGATAATTTTGGGGATCAAAAAGGTATTGCAGGAGACGCTGCCGGAATTGGCGGCCGATGTGATAGATCGGGGGATTGTTTTGTCCGGGGGAACCTCGCTTTTAAAAAATATGGATCAATTGATTTCTCAAATGTTGGGAGTGCCTTGTTATATTGCCGATGATCCTTTGTTTAGTGTTTCAAGAGGAATTAACGTGGTTTTGGATGATTTTGACAACTACAAGAGAAGCGCCCTGGTTAAGACTTGAAAAGCCGGGCTTTTTAAAAAAAGACAATTTTGATAGGATGTTTTCGTATCGCGCTTTCAGACCAGTTTTATTTTGACTTGATATTTTAAGGTTAAAATGTTAAAAAAAGTGTTGTTTTTATTTTTTAATAGATAAATTTATTAAGCTAAATAAAAGAATGACAGTAAATAAATATCTCACCAAAGAAGGTTTGAAAAAAATAAAAGAGGAATTGATGGAGCGCAAGTTTAACATTAGAAAGAAAATCGCCGAGGCGATTAAGGAGGCCAAGGAGCAGGGCGACTTAAGTGAAAATGCCGAATACAGTGAAGCAAAAGCCAGGGAAGTGGAAAATGAGAAAAGAATCGCCGAACTGGAATCCATTGTAAGAAACAGTGTGGTAGTGAAAAAAAGCACCAAAAGCACCAAAGTCGGGATTGGGAGTTCGGTTAAATTATTGACTCCCAACGGAGTGGAAAGAACTTTTTCCATTGTCGGGAGTGACGAGGCGGATCCAACTTCCAATAGAATTTCCAACGAGTCTCCTATCGGAGCGGCTTTGATGCATAAGAATGTCGGTGAAACTGTTGTGGTCGATGTTCCTGGAGGGACTATAGAGTATAAAATTGAAACGGTTGAAAATAAATGATTTCAAACGGGCGGGCAGCCCGTTTTTTTTTGCTTGAAGAATGGAATGTAATTGGCCATATTAATTAATTTATATTATAATTATTGTAAAATAATATGAAGAATACAATTTTAATCAAATTTGGAGGATCGATTATGGTTCCGGAGTATCCGGATACCGATTATTTGAAGCAGTTTAAGTCTTTTGTGGAGGAATTATTGGATGATTACCGCTTTATTTTGATTACAGGAGGCGGAGGAGTTAATCGAAGATATAATGAAATTGCCAGAGAAATTGCGGATGTCTCCAATGAGGATTTAGACTGGATTGGAATTTACGCCACGCGTTTGAACGCCAAATTTTTAATCAGTGTTTTTGGCGATAGAGCCCATAAAAATGTGATAACCGATCCGACTATGGAGATTGACTGGCAGGAGGATATTTTAGTGGGGGCGGGGTGGAAGCCGGGATGGTCCACCGATTACGATTCTATGATTTTAGGCAACAGACTAAAAGCGCAGAAAATAATCATAGCTACCAATACCGATAATATTTATGATAAAGATCCGCATAAGTTCGAGGATGCAAGACCTCTGGATAAAATAAGCTGGGAAGATATAAAAGCCATGGTCGGAAAAAAATGGGTTCCGAGGATGCATATCCCTCTTGATCCTTCGGCCATTCGATACGGAATGGAAAACGAAATGAAGGTTATAAGCTTGAACGGACGGAATTTAGATAATATGAAAAAGGCGATTTTGAGTGAGGATGATTATGTCGGAACCACCGTGCAGTGAATTGGCTTGAAGATAAATAAAATTTTAAATAAAAAAAATGAAACTCAAAGAAGATTTTAAGCTTTTGTTAGATTTTATAAAGAATAATAAAGTTGTCGCGGTGGTTTTTTTGTCTTTTGTTTTTTTTGTAATGGTTTTTGCTTTTCAAAAAAATTCCATCAAAAGAGTCGGCCTAGGAGAAGCCGGCGAGTCCGGCGGTCAGTCCGACATTGTGGCTAACGAGGGCGAGGAAACGATCGATTTAGAGGAATTGGATGAAAAAAGCCAAAATGTTGCCGATGCGATCGAGGCGATTGTGGATATCTTGGAAAGAGATGACAAAGAGTATATTTTAAGCGACAAGTTGAGGGGTTATTTGGAGAGCCTTTTAGGGGATTTACAGAGTGGAAATATGGAGATTGGGGATAATCCTGAAGATTTTAAGGATTTTGTGAAAAATATTTTGGATAATATTCCAACCGATGAAGGCGGGGTTTCAAAGGCTGAAGATATAAGCGCTGTTTTGGACGCTTTTGAACAGTATATGGAGACCTACGATTCC
>WJJX01000098.1 GCA_014729445.1 Candidatus Moraniibacteriota bacterium
AAGGAGGACAATGTTATTTTTTAACCCCAAATCAAAACGCCTTTTTCTTTAAACAAAACAATCAAGCGGATTTTTTAAAAAATTTAAAAAAATTATTAAAAAACCCCAAATTAAGAATGAAAACAGGGGAAAATAATTCAGCTTATGTTAAGAATTTCTACATTAAAAATATCGCGCGTAAATACCTAAGATTAGTTAAAAAACATGAATAAAATCGGCCTTGTCATCCCTAATTGGAATGGCGAAAAAAATTTAAAATTTTGTTTAAATTCAATTAAAAAACAAACTTATAAAAATTTCGAGGTCTTCATTGTCGACAACGGATCCAAGGATGAATCGGTTCAAATTATCAAGGGTTTTTCGGATTTTAAATTAATCGAACTTAAAGAAAACACCGGTTTTGCCAAAGCTTCCAACATCGGCATTCGAGCGGCCTTGAAAGATAAAAATATAAGATATGTCTGCCCTTTGAATAACGACATAAAATTGGATAAAAATTATCTGGCCGAATTGGTTGAACTGGCCCAGGAATTAGATAGAAAAAAGGTTAAATTGGGAATTTTAGCCGCTAAACTGTATTTTAAAAATCAAGTCGATTTACTGAATACTACCGGAACTTTGATCCAAAGAGACGGCAGCGGCATGGAAAAGGCCTTTAAGGTAATCGATAAAGGACAATATAAAAAAACAGTTGAGATTTTCGGCTCCTGCGGTGCGGCCGCACTGTATACGAAAAAAATGCTTCAAGAGATAAGTTTTCGAAACAGCCAGGGCGAGAATTGTTATTTTGACGAGGATTTCTTCGCCTATTATGAGGATCTCGATTTGAATTACAGAAGCAGACTAATGGGTTATAAAGCTTATTTTTGTCCTAAAGCGATCGGCTACCATGTACATTCCGCGACCGGGGTTTCTTTCTCCGGGTTTAAAAGTTTCTATGTTCACCGCAATCAATATTATGTTTTGATTAAAAACTTCCCTTTTCCTTTTTTAGTGTTGGGATTTTTAATGCTGCCTTTCCGTTATTTTCTTTTAGTGATAAGCGCGGTTGTTCGAAAAGGGCCTTCGGCGGAACTTAAAAAAAATGTCGGCGGTGGCGGTTTGGTGAAAATTGTATTAAAATCCTGGATAGGGGTTGTTAAAAATGTAAAGCCGCTTTGTCAAAAAAGAAAAATTATCCAGCGAAAAAGAAAAGTTTCTTTAAAAACCTTCAACAGCTGGTTTAAAAAATATAAAGCCAGTTACAAAAAAATGATTTTTTATAAGTAAGCTAAAAAAATGAAACAAATACCAGTTGAAACTTCGGCCAGGCATATTCATTTAACCCGGGAAGACATCAACGCTCTTTTTGGTCGGGATTATCAATTAACCAATATTAAGGACCTATCTCAGCCGGGCATGTTCGCCTCTAAAGAAAAGGTGGCCGTAATCAATCCCAAAGATAAAACCCAAAAAATTGACAATATAAGAATTGTCGGTCCGGCCAGAAATTACACTCAATTGGAGGTTTCTTTTTCTGACGCCAGAAAGCTGGGGATTAAACCAGAAATAAGAACCAGCGGCAATATTAAAGACACCAGCAGTTTCAAAATTATCGGCCCCAAAGGATCGGTTCTTAAAAAAGAAGGCCTGATTGCCGCCAAACGACATATCCACATGACAGGTCAAGACGCCGAAAATTTAGGCGTACAAAATGGAGAAGTGGTTAAAATAAAAGTCGGCGAAAAAGGAAAACGCAGTTTGATTTTCAATGATGTGAAGGTTCGAGTCTCCGATAATTACAAATTAACTTGTCATCTGGATACAGACGAGGCAAATGCGGCCGGGATAAGCCCAAAGGCTCATTGTGAAATAATCAAGTTTTAGTTTTACTTGATAAAAATTGTCTGGCAAAGGCCAAAGCGATTATCTGGTTTAATTCCGATCCGGAAAGGATTTTAGAGCATTCCAGAAAGGTGGCCCCGGTTGTCATTATATCGTCGACTATTAAAACGGTTTTGTTTTTTAAAAGATTTTTTTCAGTATATTTATCATTCAATTTAATTGAATTCTTCAAGTTCAGTTTCCTTGCCGAATGATTTTGTAAAGCCATCTGAGCCTTGGTTGGTTTGATTTTAACCAGCAAATCCGGGAGAAAAGGAAGATTCAGGAGTTGGCTTAAACAGCCTGCGATCTGGGAAGCTTGATTATAACCTCTGATTAATTCTTTCTTTTGGTGCATAGGAGTGCAGGTGATTAAGGTTTTTTTCGGATTATCCAGTTTAATCAGTTTAACCAGCTCTTTAAAATAAATGTGGGCCAAATCTCTGGCAATCAGGCGGACGGATTTGTATTTTAATAAATAAATGAGGCTTTTTAGAGTTTCCTGATCATATTCAAAACAGATTAGGACTTGGTTAATGGAAGTTTTTAAAAGACAGTCCGGACAGCTCTGACCGTTTCTGGAAAGCTCTCCGCAGAAGGCGCAGCGATTGTTTTTGTGACGGATAAGAGTTTGGTTGCAGCCTGGGCACAGATAATTGCCCGGTTTGCCGCATTTAATACATTTAATTGGGTAAAGAAGGTTAAAAATTCCTTTTAATATTTTCATAATCGCTTTTAACTGATAAACTAAAATTGGAAAAATTCTCCATTCAAGTCGCTTGGTCCGGCTTTGTGCCTGGGCGGCGGATTTTAATTTAAGTCTACAATTAAAGAGATAAAATCAAACTAAAAATGAAATTAAAAAATTCTAAAATACTATTTTTAATAATAAGTTTCAATTTCTGCTTTTTTTTAAATGCTCTTGAAGTCTTGAGCCAGGAAAGAGCTGAGCCTCGAGAAGCTAAAGAAGAAGAAGCGGCAACAGAGGAAGAGCAAGCCGAAGAAAGCGACAAAGAAAAAATCATTAAGGAAAAAAAAGCCGAACTGGAAAAGGCGGAAAAAAATATAATCAAATTAAAAGCCAAAACCAGTTATTATTACGGAGAAGTGAACAGTTTACAAAATATCCTTTCTAGAATGAACAAAGAAATTGAACAGATGGAAATTTCAATCAATAATTCCAAAAACGAAATTCAAAGAACCAATGATTTAATCGAAAAAAGAAAAGCTCAAATTGAAATAGAAAAAGTCAGGCTGGAAAATAAAAGAGAGATTTTAGCGCAATATTTGAAAACCTATAATCGAAATTCCTCCAATTCGGCCCTGGAGGTGCTTGTTAGAAAATCCGGATTTAAAGGTTATTTTCAAGAATTAAATGCCTATCGAGAGGTTTCGAATGACATCAATTTAATGATCGGCGAAATTAAAACTCAAAAACAGAAACTGGAAAATCAGGTTTCGAAATTGAACAATTCCAAGAGGAAGCTGGAGAGTCTAATGGCTTTTAAAAACAATCAAAAGCTGGAATTGGAACAGAAAAAAAGCTCCAAAGAGGAACTGTTGGCGATAACCCAGGGCAAGGAGGAAAAATTTCAGGAATTGCTTGAAAAGGAGGAGGACCTGGCGGTTAAATTAAATACCGAACTTACGCTAATTGAAAGCATGGGGATGATTATTGATTTTGACGATGCCTTAAAATCGGCCCGCTACGCCTCCAAGTTAACTGGAGTCAGAGTGCCGTATCTGCTTGGGATTTTGAAAGTCGAGTCCAATTTGGGCGCCAATGTCGGGAGGGGTAATTACAAGGAGGATATGCATCCTGTACAGCAGCCCATTTTTGAGGAAATCTGCCGCAATTTGGAATACGACCCCGAAATTATGCCGGTCTCCAAAAAACCCTGCTATAAAGATGAGGAAGGCAATTGCACCGGCTGGGGCGGAGCAATGGGGCCGGCTCAGTTTATGCCTTCCACCTGGAAAGGATATGAGGAAAAGATCCGGGAGTTAACCGAAAAGAAAAAAGCCGATCCCTGGAACCTCGACCATGCGATTTTGGCTATGGCGGTTAAGGTTTCCAAAGTGGAGGGCGTGTCAAGTGGCGACAGAGAATCGGAGCATAAAGCCGCCAATATTTATCTGGCCGGCGGCAATTGGGAAAATTACACCTGGTACGGCGACCGGGTTCTTTTGTATGCAGATGCCTTTGAATTAAAAATCAAAGAAGAGGATTTATAAATTTATTGAAAAACTCTTAAAAGTTCTTTGCAATATTCGTATTTATTAAAATCTCCTTTCGAGCGGTTTAAAAGATCTTGACACATTTTTTTTTGTTCTTGGATCTGTTCGTTTTGTTCTTCAAATCGAGCCGCCCGTTCTATCTTTTCCTGAGTCGTTTTATAATAGACGAAAGCGCCCGCAACGACTAAAATAATTAATAAACTTTCTATAAAAATCAATTTTGTCTTAAAGGAAAACTTTTTCTTTTTAGCTTCCTTATTCTTTTTTTCTTTTTCTTCGAGATTCTCTTTAATCTCTTCGCCTGAGTCTTCGTTGGTTTTTGGGTTGTTGTCGGAGTTTAATTCTTCATTAGTCATTTTTTGTTTTTTATTTTTTAAATGATATAATAATTTTTAAGAATAAGCTTAAGGCTTAGTTAATTTATTTTAAATTAATTTTAATTTTAATTCAAGACAAACAAAAGATTAAAGAATTAATAAAAAAAGGAATGCTGCAAATAATCATCAACGGCAGAGGAGGGCAGGGAGCAAAGACTATGGCGATGCTTTTGGCGGAAGCCGCGATAGGTTCAAATAAATACGCGATCGCTTTTCCGGAATTTGGTCCGGAGCGCACCGGAGCCCCGGTTAAAGCTTATTTAAGAATCGATTCCGACGAAATTTTGACCCGCGAACCGATTCAAAAACCGGATTTGTTGATCGTCTTAGACGACACCCTGCTGAATAATCCCGCAATGGGGGAATTGCTCAAAAGTAAACCCGATTTGTTGATAAATTCAAGCCGGCCGGCAGAGGAACTGCAGACAAAAATCAATCAAATTGCGCAATATGAAAAAAAGCCCGAGATTGTCGACGCCCAAAAGATTGTCAGGGAGGCAGATAAAAAGGTTCATTTTTCGGCCCCGATTTTTGCCCGGCTTTTCAAAATCAGGAATTTTTTAACCTTGGAGGAGTTTACAGAGGTCTATCGAAAAAAATTCGAGCGCAAGTTAGGCAAAGAAACAGTGGGGGAGACGATAGCTGTTATGGAAAAAGCCTATGATCAAATTTGATAATTATCATTAATTTTTACAATATTTATGAAAAAAAACTGGAAGGATATTCCGATCGGCGGGATTATTCAACAGGCGGGAAACTCCAAAGAAAACAGGACCGGATCCTGGAGCAAAAAAACCCCCACCATAGACCAGGAAAAATGCATCAAATGTCAGAAATGTATAATTAATTGTCCCGAAAAGGTAATCAGCCTTTCGGATTCTAAAATCAAAGTTGATAGCGATTACTGCAAAGGCTGCGGGCTTTGCGCCGATATTTGCCCCAAAGCCGCCATTACAATGAAATAGTTGTTAATTTAAATTTATGAATAATTATCAAGCCAAAACAGGAGCCGAAGCCGTAGCCGAAGCCATGAGGCAAATCAATCCGGATGTAGTGCCGGTTTACCCCATTACTCCGCAGACTCCGATTGTGGAAACTTTTTCCAAAATGGTTGCCAACAAAGGCTGTAATAGCGAAATTATCCACGTGGAAAGCGAGCATTCGGCAATGAGCGCCGCGGTCGGATCGGCGGCCGCCGGAGCCCGGACAATGACCGCTTCGTCCTCGGCCGGCCTGGCTTTAATGTTTGAAATTTTAGGCGTGGCTTCCGGTCTTCGTCTGCCGATTGTTATGAATATCGCCAACCGAGCGCTTTCCGCTCCCATAAATATTCACTGTGATCATTCAGACTCGATGGGAGTTAGAGATTCCGGCTGGATCCAGATTTATTCCAGAAACGCCGAGGAGGTTTATGACAATAATTTTTTGGCCCTGAAATTAGCCGAACAAACCCTGCTTCCCGCTATGATTATGCAGGACGGTTTCATAACCAGTCATTCCATCGAAAACGTGGAGCTTCTAAACGACGAGGCGGTTCGGGATTTCATTGGCGAAAAAGAGCCCTCTTATTCGCTTTTAAACACCGAAAAGCCGATTACGATTGGAGCCCTTCAGCTGCCGGATTATTTTTTCGAAACCAAATATCAGCATATTGACGCCATGAATCGGGTTTCGGAAATTTATGACGATTTGGCCAAAAGCTTGAAAGCCTATACCAACAGAGAGTATCCCAAACTCGAAACTTTCGGTACAAAAGACGCCGAAGCGGTAATCATTGTGCTTAATTCGACCGCCATGACGGTCGAGGCCGTGGCCAAAAAGATGCGCGAGGAGGGTAAAAAAGTCGGACTTATCGCCCCCAGATTGTTCCTGCCTTTCCCCCAGAAAGAACTTATCGAAGAATTAGAGGGAATCAACTTCGTGGCGGTATTGGATCGAGCCGCTTCGATCGGCAGCGAACCGCCGTTAGTCAAAGAAGTTAAAACCGCGCTTTACAGTTTGAACGATAAACCTAATATTCAAAGCTATATTTACGGCCTGGGTGGTCGGGATATTTTTGAAAAAGATATTCAAACGGTTTTTGACGACATGCTTCAAGGAAAAATCAGCGAGGAAATTAAATATATAGGATTAAGAGATTAAAAGTTAATCAATAAGTAAAAAAATATGCTAAAAATCGCTATAAACGGCTTTGGCAGAATCGGCCGGCCCTGTTTTAAAATCGCTCTTGAAAGGCCCGACATAGAAATAGTCGCCATCAACGATCTAACCGATAACCAAACCCTGGCCCACTTATTAAAATATGATTCGGTTTTTGGAACTTACGAAAAAGAAGTCCAGGCTTCCAAGGAATATATTAAGGTCGATGGAAAAAAAATTCAAGCTCTATCCGAACCTGATCCGGCGAAACTGCCCTGGCAGGAAATGGAGATAGACGTGGTTTTGGAGTGCACCGGCATTTTTAAAACCAAAGAAAAGGCTCAGGGTCATCTGGAGGCCGGCGCAAAGACGGTAATTATTTCGGCTCCGCCCAAAGACGACACCAGGATTTTCTGTATGGGTTGCAATGAAGAAACTTATGACCCCAAATCGGATCAAATCATTTCCAACGCTTCCTGCACCACCAATTGTTTGGCGCCGGTAGCCAAGGTTTTAAACGACCAAATCGGAATCGAAAAAGCCTTGATGACAACCATTCACAGCTACACTTCGACCCAGAATCTGGTTGACGGACCTAATAAGGATCTGCAGCGGGCTAGAGCAGCCGCGCTAAACATGATTCCTTCAACCACCGGAGCCGCGATTGCGGTTACCAAAGTTTTACCCGAACTGGAAGGCAAATTCGACGGAATGGCGATGCGGGTTCCGACCCCTTGTGTTTCGGTCGTGGACTTGGTTGTCAAATTAGCTCGATCTGTTACAATAGAAGAGATAAATAACGGCTTGACTGAAGCTTCAAAAAATAAAATGGAGGGCATTCTTCAAGTTGAATCAAAACCCCTGGTTTCAAGCGATTACTTGAAAAATCCGCATTCTTCGATTGTTGATTTAAACCAGACCAACCTGATTCAAGGGGATTTAGCCAAAATTATCGCCTGGTACGACAACGAATGGGGCTATTCCGAAAGAATGATCGATTTGGCCGAGTATGTTTCCAAGAAATAAAACCAAATAAAAACTATTTTTAAATAAAATGAAAAGCAAAATAAAAAATCAAAAAGGGTTTACCTTAATTGAAATGATGGTCGTAGTCGCCATTATTGGCATTTTAGCCAGTATCGTTATTTTTTCTGTAACCAGAGCCCTTAAAAAGGCCAGAGACAACAAAAGAGTCACCGACATCAACAAAATCATCCTTCAATTAAATACCTATTACAACAAAAATTTGAAGTATCCCCCTGATTTAAAAACATTAGAAAAAGAAGGTTATTTAAGTGAAATTCCCAAAGATCCAGTCGATCCTACTACTTACTCATATGAATACACAAATTCACCACCAGATCCAACTAAAGGCTGTG
>WJJX01000099.1 GCA_014729445.1 Candidatus Moraniibacteriota bacterium
AATTTTCCGTTTTGGGCTTTGGAAATTCACCCCTTCAATGCTCTTCTTCCCCGGGGGGATCAAAACTCCTTATTAAAAAACTTGACTCAAAATACAATCCTTAATAACATATCAACAAATATTGATACAATAAAAATGAATCGTGAATAATATTCCTTGTTGTCAAAGCGATCCCAAATTAAAAGAAGATTTTCAAAAGGTCATTGAATTTTTAAAGATTATCAATGAACCAAATCGCTTAAAAATGTTGTGTTTTCTCCACCATGGTGAGCAATGTGTTTGTAATATCTGGAAAAATCTTGACCTTCCTCAAAATCTTGCCTCTCACCATCTCAAAACACTTAAAGATTTTGGTTTGATTAAATCAAGACAAGAGGGAAGAAAGATAATTTATTGGTCAAATAAAGAGGTGGTACAAAAATATGCTTTACTATTAAATAATTTCCTAATTTCAAATTTATGAAAATTCAAGTTTTAGGCTCAGGTTGTCCTACTTGTGAAAACCTGCACAAGTCAGTTGAAGAGGTTGTCAAAGATTTAAATCTCGATCTTGAAGTGGAATATTCCACTGATATTGCCAAAATTGTGGAGCTCGGAGCGATGTCGGGTCCTGTTTTTGCAATTGACGGTCAAACAATTACCTGTGGAAAAGTGCCTTGTGCTCAAAAAATCAAAAAAGCAATTTTAAGTGCACAAAAAAATAAACCCACTCAAATAAAGCAATCAAACGAAAACGCTTGTTCTTGTGGTGGGAATTGTTAATTTTAAAAACTATGGATATTTTTTACCCACTTGAAATATTAGCAAACTGGTTGACATTTTCTGTTTTTAGTATTGAGCAAGGTTCAAATCTGGGAGATAGTGTTTATTTTTTCTTTTACGATACATTCAAGATTTTTACTCTTATGCTTATAATTACGCACTTTATGACTGCTCTGCGATACTATTTGCCAATTGAGAAACTACGAGATTTCCTCGCCAAACGAAAACTCTATGGTTTGGATTATTTTTTTGCGACAGTCTTTGGAGCAATAACGCCTTTTTGTTCTTGTTCATCAATTCCGCTTTTTATTGGTTTTTTGAAAGCAAGAATTCCGCTTGGAGTTACTTTTGCCTTTATGATTACTTCACCTCTAATTAATGAGGTGGCAATTACTTTGTTTGTTGGTATTTTCGGCTGGGAGATAACGCTGCTTTATATTGCGGCAGGAATTGTGGTTGGAATGGCTGGCGGATTTATCTTGGGAAAATTAAAAATGGAAAAATATGTGGAAGATTTTGTTTGGAAAGTTCACGCTCAAAAACAAAATCAATCTGAAAGAAAAAAAGAATCACTTGTAAAAATTTTTCCGCAAATTTCTTCTGAAGCCTCCGGAATTATTAAAAAAATTTCCCTTTATATTCTTGTCGGCGTTGGCGTGGGAGCGTTTATTCATGGATATGTACCAAAAGGATTTTTTGAAGAATACTTGGAAACCACAGGCTTTTGGGGTGTTCCTCTAGCAACAATTTTAGCCGTTCCAATGTATGCCAACGCTAGTGGTGTTATTCCGATCATTCAATCCCTTGTCGCCAAAGGCGTACCCCTTGGAACGGCTCTTGCGTTTATGATGGCGGTTGTAGGACTTTCATTGCCTGAAGCCTTGATTTTGAAAAAAGTTTTGAAATGGCAATTGCTTACCACTTTCTTTGTGGTTGTGACAATTGGTATTATTGTGATGGGCTATTTGTTTAATTGGATATTTTAAACTCAACTTCGGCACTAAAAAACTATTTTGCCTTCCTTGTTCCAAAAAACAAGGACTGAAGGAAATAATCCAAATAGCCAAAAAAAATTATCCTGTCGTTGATAATAGGTTTTTGTTCAGCCATGGCTCAAAACTTTCAAATGTTTCAAAAGGAAAAATCGCTCCTCCACGTTTTTCAAATGTCGCTCTCATTGTACTGGAGTCATCAATAAGTAAAGTGTCTGAAAAATTTGTTACAAGAGCGACTTTTCTGCCCTTCGACAGAAGAGTTTTTGCTAAATCCAATAGCCTATTATCAACTTTCATGACTTTTACACTTTCAATGAATAAATTTGAAAGCTCTTCAAAATCAATGCCGGTGTTTTCGCTGATATGTTTATTCACCTCGTCTGCCGTCATTCTTGCTCTCATCCATTTATCAGCAATATCGCTTTGCGATGATGGGAAGTTTTTTAAAAATTTTGGATATCGGCTGTTTGGCGAAGAATCATTTAATGGTTTAAAAAACAGTCTATCGGGCAGAAATTATTTAAGAGCGGTTATCTTTCCAAATATACTCACAGTCCTTTTTTTCTTTAAAAAAATCGGGACATTTTCCGTCACCTTCATTATAATAACCACCATCAGGTGAACAGATCATATCACCATTTTCATTATATAAGATACTGGCAATATCACAACAACGGGCAGGGAGATAATAAACCGTTTGATTTTTATAAGAGCATTTTGAAAGAGATGCTGGAGGATCTGAAACAGGTTTACTTTCTTCTTTTTCTATTAATTCTTTTATCCAAGTTTTTTCATATAGTTTATTTTCTATTTTAGCTTCGGTGTTTTCTAGGTTCTCCTCATTTTCTATTTTGGCTTCAGTCTTTTTTAGGTTTTCCTTTGAGGAGGATGGCTCAGAAAGATTATCAGTATTGGATTTTTGAGAGATTGAGCAAGCGGACAAGAAAAGGATACCCGCAAATAAGAATAATTTTTTCATATGTATAAATTAATTGTTAATTATTTAAAAACGATTAAATTTGAATTTTGTGACTAATTAAATTATTTTTTGCTAAGGTTCCTTATAAAGAGGAATTTCCTCTAACCTTTTGCGATAATGGGAAGTTTTTCGGATGAAAAATTTAGGATATCGGCTCTTATCGGATGCAATTTTTAGTTTTCGGATACATCGAACCAGATTTTTAGGGATGCAAGTCCTGTTGTTGGAAACATGCGAACCGTTGGAATTTGATATCTTTCTGAAAGAGAAAAATATTTTCCTGGCTCTGTCGTACGAGCAAATAAATAATTCTCTTTTGCAACTTTAATAACTCTATCATTATATTTTCCAGCAGGATAACAAAGAGAAATAACAGGTTTATCGATCTTATCTTCAATTGTCTTTTTTGATGTTTCAAGTTCATATTTAATTTTTTCATCAGATAATGTCGCTAAATCCAAATGAGAAACTGTATGTGAAGCAATTTCCTGTCCATTTTCTGACATTTCTTTGATTTGCTCCCATGTTGCATAATTTGGATCATTATCAGCCATGTTGGAGACAATAAAGAAAACACCTTTCATGTTATGTTTCTTTAAAATACGAAAAGCATTTTGATAATGATCAATGTAACCATCATCAAAAGTTAGAATAATTGCTTTTTTAGGAAACGGTTTCTTATTTTCAATAATATCTTTTAAATCCCAAAATGTCAGTGTTTCGATATTGTTTTCTTTAAAAAAGACAAGAAATTGCTCTAATTTATCTGGTGAAAAAGAAAGCTTATATCCAAGTTGATCTGGACTATCAGAAGGAACATCTTTGATATAATGAAACATCAAAATTGGTAAATATTTTTTGAGTTCTTTGTTTTCTGCTGGAATATTTAAAGTTGCTTCAAATGTTTCGTTATTTATTTGCTCAATAGGTTTTGTTTTATTTTCAGGAACCTTGATATTCTCTTGATGCTTTGTTGAAATATTTTTCTCTTGTTTTGGCTCATCTATTCGAGAATTATTGCATCCCGATAAGAGTATAATGATTATTGAAAGTAAAATGTATTTTTTCATGCTTGCAGTTAGAAATATAAAAATTATTTCCGATAACCTCTCGGTATATGGGAAGTTTTGGAAACTTTCTTTAAAATTATCAAAGTGTTACCTATGTATCTCAACTTTTGCAAAAATATAAATAGTCAAAAAGAAATTAAAAGCGCAGCGTCTTCTTGAGTTTTGTTCAGATAAAATTTATTTTTCTTTTTTGAATTCAATAACATTTTTATTCCGTCTTTTATTTTCTGATTCTAGTCCTTCGATTATCTTTATAAAATTTTTATCATGGCTGATTTTATGGAATGTTTCTTTATCTACGAAGAATACTTGTACGCCTTTTTCTATCATTGCCTCCAGAGCTGATTTAAAATCTTCTTTTTCAAGCGGGGTGACAGAATCTCTACTGACCCACTCATTTTCTCCCATGCCTTTATGTGGGTCAAAAGTAAAACTCTTGCTTGGTAATTTATAAACAGAGCCACCCTTATCATACTTTATAAAATCTTCTTTGTTTCCAATTACCATATATGGAACGCCGTTTAATTTTCCGATTTGAGTCCAGCTGTCATTGGTTTCACTAACCAAGAAGGTGGTTGCCAGTGCTAAATCAGGCGTTGCGAAAACAACAGGTCCTTCTTTTGAATCGCGAAGGTTTTTTGCGCGAGGTTCAAATTTTTCAATATTCCTATTGGATGAGGCGTGATATAAAAAGGGCGGCTTTTCCTTTTTTTCGGCGGGAAGTTGTTTTTCAAAATTTTCCATAAATAAATTTTATCTGAACAAAATTTTGTATAACGTTTCGGTATATTTGATATTTTCGCCGGTTTTTATCAGCGATATTTTCAGTTTAACAAATTCGTTAATTTTTAGAAGACCGTTTATTTTCAGCAAGGCGAAGGCGAAAATATGGACGGAAGAAAAATGACACTCCTTAATTTTTAATAGAGTCATTTTTCTGCAGCCAGAGATATCGTGTGTTAAACGTTCCGAACGAAGTGAGAGCGCAGCGTGGTCGTAGTAAAATCGATAATCTTACGGAGAAGTTTTATTTTGTCCCGTTAATTCTTCAAAGTATTCTATTAATTCTTTATGTGATGAAAATATTTTATCTGCTTTCTTTAAATGTTCTTTATCTAAGGTTGTCGTTAATGCAAATGTTTGGAGGTTTGCTTCTTTAGCACTTTGAATACCTAGTGGGGCGTTCTCAATGACAATTAATTTGTCAATGGGATGTCCTAATTTTTCAATTGCCTTTAAGTAAGGTTCAGGATTAGGTTTTCCTTTTTGAACATCATCACCAGTAATTATTATTTCAAAATCTTCTTTGAAAAATTTGTTGATAATGTTGTCTACAAATTCTTTATGAGCGCCACTAACTACTGCTAATTGTAAGTTTTGCTTTTTTAGAAATTTTAGAAATGATGGAATTTCAGGATAGATTTCAAAATGAAATATTTCTGATAATTTATTTTTTTTTATAAGATAAATTTTGTCCTTTTCATTTTGATTGAGTAATACATTGTATTTATTACAAATAAATTCTATTGTTTCTTTGTAAGACATTCCTTCTAATAAAGCAAAATCTTTTTTTGAAGGAAATATCTCAAATTGATTGAAAGCATAATTCCAACTTTCAATATGATATTTCATACTATCTGTCAAAACTCCATCCATATCAAAAATAACAGCATTAATTAACATAATATTAAAAATAAAATATTTTCTTATATAAATTTTATGAGGGGCAAAATAAAATTACGTTTAACGTTTCGCGAATATCTGAAGTTTCGCACGTTCCATTTAAAAAATCAATAGCTATGCGAAATTTGGGTGGAGCGTTAGCGAAACCAGATATTCTGCTGTTAAACGAAGTATGATTTAAGAACACTTCACAAAATACTTAGAACCAGGTTATATAATGCGGTTTTTGTGGCTAGACAGAGAGAAAATCTATTTAGACGGTTTTTTTTAAAGAAAAGAAGTGAAGGAAAACCATATATGGTTGCAATGGTAGCAACAATGCGAAAAATGACTTATGTCATTTATTCTGTTTGGAAGAATAATAGAAAGTTTGAGGATAGGGGTTGACGGGGATATAGTAAGTTAGGCTTGCTATATTTTTTTATCTCGTTGTTTTCTCCACCAAGCGTTCTGTTGACTACTAGAATTAAACAATTAACTGAGGCTCAATTTTCTTATTTCAGCTGTTTCAAGCTGTTTTAATTCTCGATGTTTTAATGGATTAATTTTTGAAAAAGCTGTCTGTAAGATTTGCAAAGGGTCTCCATGAGCAACTAGTAATATTTTTTGGTTTTCATACTTCTTTTCCAGGGCAACAATCAAG
>WJJX01000100.1 GCA_014729445.1 Candidatus Moraniibacteriota bacterium
AACCCAGATCTTTTTGATACTTTTTTTGATTGATTTTTATAACAATGCCGTCAATCGCGTATTTAAGTTTATCCCTTTTGTTGCCGATCTCTTGATAAAAATCTTTAATATCTTTGAGGTTTTTTAAAACTCTAAAGTGTTCGTTCACTTTAAATCCCAACCTTTTTAAAAATTTTAAAGTTTGAGCTTGATTTTTAAGCTTTTTATCCCGGTTGTGCAGTTCGTAGATAAAACTGTCCAGGTTTCTTTTGGCCGCAATTTTAGGATCCAATTGACGAATACTGCCGGAAGCGGCATTTCTCGTATTGGCAAACAAAGGCTCCTCTTTCTTTTTTCTGGATTTATTGATTCTTTCAAGTTCTTTTTTGCTGAGCCAGCACTCTCCTTCCACAATAATATCCAGCTTTTTTTTAAGTTTTAAGGGTATACTTTCGATGGTTTTTATATTGTTGGTGACATTCTCTCCGATTTGACCGTCTCCTCGGGTAGCGCCTGTCTCCAAAACCCCTTTTTTATAGGTCAAAACTATGTGCAGACCGTCAATTTTGGGTTCGACAAAATAATTAAGTCTGATCTTTTGATCGGGATATTTCTTTTTTAAAATTCTTAGATTTTTATTTTCCCAATCTCTTAAATCATCCGGGCTAAAAGCGTCATCCAAACTCCACTGAGGCACTTTATGTTCAACTTTTTCGAATTTTTTCAAGACTTTTCCTCCGATTCTTTCGGACGGCGATCCCTTGATTTTAAATTCGGGATATTTTTTTTCCAGCTCATATAATTCATGTCTAAGCGAAGTATAAACTTCGTCGGTTATCTCCGGCTTGTTTAAAACATGATAGAGATAACGATGTTTTTCGATCTCTTCTCGAAGTTTGATGATTCTTTGCTTGGCGGTTTTTTTGTCCATTTAGTTTATTTAATGACCTTTCCGTCCTTGGATGGAAAAGAATCTCAATAAATCTCTCGATTCTCCAAAAACAGGGACTTGTTTTGACCCAAACTGTCCAAGAACAAATGGTTCTCTAAATTATACTAAAAAAAAGGAAAATATAAAGAAATCAAGCTGTCCGCAAACAACAGAGCGATTAAGGTTCCCATGCATAAAAACGGACCAAAAGGAATTTCGGAATTTATTTTTTTGGATTTTAAGTTTAACAAAATTAAACCTACAAAAGCGCCTAGAACATAAGCCAAGAATAAGCCGGCCAGTATGTTGGGGAATCCCAATAAAAGACCCATAAAGACACCGAATTTCACATCGCCCCAGCCCATCCATTTTTCTTTTGAGATATAAACTTGTAAAAAGAAAAAACCGCCGCTGATTAAAGCGCCCAATATCCCCAGATAAAAGGCTGAATTAAAAAAATCAAGCCATAAGGTTTGATCAAACAGCGAAACAAGCAGATTATTTAACAAGACTATAATAATGCCGGGATAAACCAACCGGTTGGGAATAATATAATGTTTTAAATCGATAATAAAAACACCCATTAAAATGGAAATAACGGCCATGTAATAAAGCAGAAAGAAAAAAATCCGAACCAGCAGAGCGCGGTCTAGGAACAACCACTCCAGATTTCTCACTTCCAACGGTGCTTTGAAATAGATCACTATCAAAAAAATCAAAGCGGTTAAACTTTCCACCAGGGGATACTGAACCGAGATCTTCCTTTTGCAGTAACGGCATCGGCCTTTGAGATAAAAAAAACTTAAAACAGGCACGTTGTCGTACCATTTGATCCTTTTTTTGCATGCGGGACAAATCGATCGACTTAAGGTAAATGAGCGGTTTTTTTCGATTCGATATACTAAAACGTTGACAAAAGATCCTGCCGCGGCGCCTAAAATTATTACGATAATATAAAAAATTTCCATTGAATCGACTCCTCCACTCCCGGCCCCTCGCCAAGTTTCACTGGCATAACGGGCAATACCGGGATTTTATAAGGGTTAAAGTTTTATTTTTAAAATGAAATACAGCTTACTCGTCTAACACCTGGCCGCCTTCTTGGTCGATTCCCTCGTCATCCTGCAAAGCGGTAGTTTTCTCTCTGTTATCGAGCAAATATTCTTTTTGAGTAAAAACATCCTTGGCGGTCAAATTTGATTGACCGGTTAAATTTAAAGTTTGACCCAAATGATGTTCTTCGGGAGTTAAAGAAATTTGAAAAACCACTTCCCGCGCCTCCAATTGAGTTCCGGTAAAAGCGGGAAGCTTGCCCACCTCCCAAATAACTTCCTTAGTTCGATCGTTAAAACTGATTTTTTCGTTTTCCGAATACGGATAAATATTATCCTCCCACTCAACATAATCCGGCAGCACGGTTTTTACCACCACAGAGTTAAGATCGTTGTTGATATTTTTGATTTTCCAATGAATGGTATAAGTCGTGGTGCTTTTCACCCTGGGCGGTATAGGCCCTTTATTTTCTATAACATTATCATTATAAAAGGCGAAAGTCTCAAACATAACCTTGCTGTTTATTTTAACCTTTTTCAAATCAGAGGAAATTAATTTATTCTGTCCGATCGGAGTTTCAACATCCGGACTGTCGATTTGAGCGATGGTCGTAAATTCAAAATTGCGGTCTTCTGAAGTTTCGGAAGGCAGGTTTTCAAGGATCTTCACTTGATAGTTAACGCTTCCCCGTTCCTGCGGTTTTAAAGCTTTTAGGATCGGATTATTACCGCCCCGCCAGACTATTCGTTTGTCTCTTGAACTATAATCGCCGTCATTTTCAACCGCGACTTGGTCGAAATCAACCGCGGCTCCTTTAATCTCAACCGCCAAAACCACATCCCTCATAGTTATATTGGAGGAGTTATAAAAATCGATCTTAACCTTAATATTCCCTCCTGGATCGACACTTTCATTGTCCGTCCCTGAAATGGTCTGTTCTACTATTAAAGGCGAAGTGGTAATGTCTATTTTAACCGATTCTTCAGCAACCACCTTGGCGCTGTCCCCTTCCCCGATAATCAATTTGGCCCTGGATTTTTTAGCTTCATTGGACGAACCCTGGATAGTCCCTGAAATAGTAAATTGAAACGGCTCCCGAGGCAGAAGAGTGGGCAGACGATAAATATTTTTGCCCTCGTTGGCTGGTGCAATCTCGGAAGCCGAATACTGGAAAGTGTCTGGAAAACCAAGCTCGACACTGGCTCCATTGATTGTATCCTCTGTATTGTTAATCACTTTGATAAAATATTCAATTAAATCTCCTGAAGCCGCTTGTCTGGTAGCCTCGAATTGAAAAACAATATTGGTCTTTAAGATATTAATACCTTCATGGGCGCTTTTGGTTAAAAGAACCTCCCCATTGGGTGAAAATTCCAGATCCGCGGTGATATAAGAGGAATTTTTTTCTTTGTCAACAATGGTTCCTTCAAAAGAAAAATCCCTTATTCCAAAGGCCTCCACTTCGCCTATATCAAATTCAAGATAGTTTTTATCGGTATGGGTGGGTTCTATTAAAGAGGTTTCTATTTTTAAATTGGAATCATAATTAATTTTTAACTTCGCATTGCCGAAGGGTTTTTTATTGTTATTGTTAAAGGAGACATTAATATCAAATTTTTCACCTGGATTAACCGCTTTTGGAGCATCGATACTTACCACCACATTATCTTTGGAAAAACCGGAATTCAAATAAAGAAACAAAAAATAAACTCCGGTTAAGAATCCGAACAAGATAATTAACGCCAGCAGAATCTTTAGCAGGATTTTTTTCTGTTTGCGGGTAATCTCCTCCCCTTTTTTCAGTTTAATTTTTTCCATCAATTCCTCCTTGGACAATTCCTCTCTTTGGATTCTTGGATCGACCAGACTGCCTTTTCGAAGCCTGCTTTTAGCCTGCCCGCTTCTAGAGTACAAGTCTTTGTTAAGATCATCTATCGACATTTTTTTAACTTAGATTTATACCAAAAAATACTTAATCGTATTTTATAGTTCTTTTCTCTCGGGCTTCCTGTTTGACCTTCTCATTGAATACCGTTTTCGCCGCCATCGCGCCTTCGGCTACGGAATTGACTATTTGTTTAAAATCCGCGGTTTTATCGGTAATATCGCCGGCGGCTAAAATATTTTTTACATTCGTTCTCTGTTCTTTATCAACTTTAATAAAATCTCTTTTGTTCAATGCGATTCCCAAGTGTTTGGCTATCGCGCTTGAAGGAGTGTAGCCGATTTCTATAAAAACTCCCTGAACCTCAAAAAAGTCTTTTTTTTGATAAGGTTTGTCCAGTTTTACTTTTTCCACTGTTGCGCCGCCTTTAATCTCGGTAATATTGGTATTATAAATCACCTCTATTTTTTTGTTTTCTGCCACTCTTTTGTTCCAGGTCGGTTCGCCTTTAAGCTTGGGTCCCCGATAAATCAAGTAAACTTTTTTAGCGTACCTGGTTAAAAGCAGACTCGACATGGTAGCGGCGTTACCCCCGCCGACAACCGCCACTTCTTTATCTTTAAAAAAAGCCGCATCGCAAGTAGAGCAATAGCTGACTCCTTTACCCATAAACTCCTTCTCACCTTTAATCCCTAGAGACCGGTGCTCCATCCCGGTCGCCAGAATCAAAAATCTGGACTTATAAGTGCTTTCTTTGTTTTGTTGGGTGAAAATCTCAAAATATTCTTTTTCCTTGTTATTATTAATTTTAACCACTTGATCGTTAATGATTTTGGTTCCGTATTTTTTATTCTGTTCTATCATTTTATCGGCTAACTCCATTCCGGAAAGGCTTTCAAATCCCGGATAATTCTCCACTTTGTGCGCCTTGTTCATAGTGCCGCCGATAATACCTCCTATCACCAGATGTTTTACCAAAAATCTGGAACTGTATAATGAAGCGCTTAAACCGGCCGGTCCGGTGCCGATAATTATTAAATCATAAACTTTTTCTTTTTCCATAAATAAATTTAGTTGTTGTTGGCTAATACCTCCTCGATTTTATCGATAACGGTTTCTTCGTCATGAGCTCCCAACAATTCGTTTATTTTTTTACCGTCTTTGAAAAACATTAAAATCGGAATCGACATAATCTGGAATTCTTTTGCGGTGTTGGGATTCTCATCCACATTAAGCTTCCCAAACTTTATTTTATCTTTATACTGTTCGGCCAGATCGTCCACGATAGGCCCCATCATCTGACAAGGTCCGCACCAGGGGGCCCAAAAGTCAACCAAGACTAATCCTTTTTGATCCTTGACCTCCTTAGTGAAATCCGCGTCGGAAAGTTTTATAACTGACATAATAATTGTTTTAATGATAATTGGTTATTTTTGACACTTTGGACAATAAAAAGTGCTTCTTTGATCCTGCTTGAATCTATTTATAATATTACCACAAATCCTACATCTTTTTCCAGTTCGCTTATAAACCATTAAATCCGACTCGTTTTTGCCCTTCTGGCCAAAGGTGTCTCTAAAATCGCTTGTCGAAGTCCCCCGGTTTTTGATGGCTTTTTCAAGTACCATCTTAACGGAATCAAATAATCTGTCTATCTCTTTTTGTTTTAAGCCTTTTACTTTTCTTCTCGGGTTGATGCCGGCTTTAAATAAAATCTCACTTGCATAAATATTACCGATGCCGGCGATAAATTTTTGATCCAGAAGCAACGGCTTGATTTCCTTATCAGCGGATTTTTGATTACGCTTAATCTTTGCCGCAATTAAATCTTTGAATTGTTCTCTGGTAAGTTCAAGCGGCTCCGGACCCAAAGAATCAAGTTTATATTTTGAAGGATGCTTGATTATATCATTAAAACCGGCTTGAATAAATCTTATCCGGCCGAATTTTCTCAGATCGCTAAATTCCAGCCTGGATTCGTCTTTAAAGTAGAAAATAAAATGAATATATTGATTAAAAGGATCATTTTGAAAGGCCTTTTTTAAGGACGAACTCAAATTTTTAGGTTTAAAAAGCAAATGTCCGGTCATTTTTAAATGGATCCAGATTGTTTCTGATTGAAAACTTTCAATAAAAATATTTTTACCTCTTCTTTTGACATTTTTTATTTTAAAATTTTCAACTAATTTTTCAAAATCCAAAAAAGAATGGCTGGAAACCATTTTTTTATGATCGGACCAAATTTTGTTTATAGTTTTTCCTTTGATTTTCTGATTTAGCTGAATAACCACAGTTTCCACTTCGGGTAATTCCGGCATATCAAAAATTAAAAAATTAGCTTTCCAACTCTACACTAATCACCTTGGAAACGCCATCTTTTCCCATGGAAATTCCGTAGAGAACTTCCGCTTCGCTCATCACTTCGCGATTATGCGTAATAATCACTATTTGAGTTTCTAAAGCGACGGTTTTTAAAATTTTGGCGAAATTGTCTGAATTTATTTCATCTAAAGAGGCATCCACCTCGTCTAAAAAAACAAAGGGCGGTTTGGCCGTTTTAATCATCGAAAACAGCAAAGCCAGGGAGGTCATGGTTTTCTCCCCTCCTGAAAGCATTTCGGTGCGTTTTACCTTTTTACCGGGGATTTCGACTTCGATATCTATGGCTTTTAATTCCTTTTTGCCCGAATTTTCATCCTTTTGATAAACCTTTATAAGTTCTGCCCGGCCGCCGTTAAACAACTGACCGAAATAAAAATTGAAAAAACGATTTAAATTATTAAAGGTTTTGGAAAAACGACTGGAAATTTTGACCTCCAGTTTTTGAATAATTTTTTTCAAAGCCTTAACCGCCTCGCGGATATCGAGAGCCTCATTCTGCAAGTGATCGTATTTTTTTTTCACCTCCTGATATTTAGAAACCACATCCTGATCGATTTCTTGAATATAATTTAAACGATTTTTTATCTTTTCGATTTTTATTCGATAATTTTCAAACTCTGATTCTTTTAAATTCTCTGCTTCAAGAGGCTGTGGATCAAAGTTGAGCTCCTTGGGGATTTCCTGAAGCAGATTTTTTTTCCGTTCTTCCAATCTGGCCATCTCGATTCTATAATTACTGTACGTTCGGCTCACTTCTTCCTTTTCCCTGTTTAGATTATTTATTTTATTTTGAAGTTTAAAGATATCATAAGACTCTTCTTTATCTTTTAAAGCGCTTAAATCCCGGCTTAGTTCTTTATCCTCTTTTTCCAAAGCCGCCAGATCATTTTTCTTTTGCGCCAAATCTTTTTGATAGGAGTTTATTTTTGCTTCCCGGCTCCTTATTTCGGGATTGTTTTTTTTAATAATCTTTCCCTCTTTGGTTTGACCGAAAAGCTTGTTTAAAATCTGCTTAACAATTAGCAGATCGTCTTTTAAGACCTCCTTCTTGCTTAAATAAAAGTCTATTTTGTTTAATAAATCCCGAAGGCTTTTTTGTACAAAATCAAGATCCACTTTTTGATAATCCTCATGCTTTAAAAATTCAATTCTTTCTTCAAAGAGCTCTATTTTGCCTTCAAGAACCGAAATTTGTTTTGAAAGTTCGTTCCTTTGTCTGTTAAGATCGAATTTTTTATTGTTGATAAGCTCGATTTTGTTCTCATTCTCGGTGTTTTCCTTAGAAGCCCTGTTTATCGCATCCTCCAGCTTTTGTATTTCTTTTTCCAGGGAATTCAGCCTGTCGCGGTTTTTCTTTTTTTGGTTTGAATTAATTTGAATCTTCTCATCTATTTTTTGAATTTTTATACCATAATATAGATTAACCAGTTTAGTGAGTTCTTCCAAAAGTTTTTCTTTTTCGTCTAATTTTCCCACTTCTTTTTTTAGCTCTTCCAGCCTTGGTTTGATCTCCTGTTTTAATTCCTCGGCTTTTTGAAGATTTTTTAAAGAATTTATCAGCTTTTTGATAGAATCGTTTTTTTGAATTTCCAAATGGTTGACTTTGGAAACTTCCTCGATCACTTTTTTCCTCTCTTCCCCGTTTAGAACGATTAACCTGTCCGCCATTCCCTGATCAATAATGGAAAAATTCTCTCTGCCGATACCGGATCGACTTAAAAGTTTGACTATTTCCTTAACCGAAGCCGCGGCATCGTTGATTAAATATTCGTTTTCTCCGTTTAAAAAAATTTTTCTGGTGACAGCGACCTCTCTAAAATCGATAGGAATTCTTTGGCTTGAATTATTAAAGAATAAAGAAACTCTGGCGTGGGAAAGGGGTTTTTTCTTGGAACTGCCCATAAAAATGACATCAGTGGATTTGGAAGAACGATAATTTTTCCTTTTTTGGACTCCCAAGGCCCATTTTAAAGCATCCGAAACATTGCTTTTGCCGGCTCCATTAGGCCCCACAATCGCGGTTATTTTCGGCTTTTGATCGGTTTTTGGATTTTTTTTAAATTGAATGGTGGTTTTTTGATAAAAAGATTTAAAGCCCACCAATTCTATCTTTTCTAAAAACATTTCATTTTTTTCTTAGCTAAAATTCATTTTTTTCCTATCTTTTTCTTAATTTTTTTTCATTTTAACAGGTTTATCTTATTTCGTTAACTGTTAAATATTAATTATAAAAAAATGAAAATTCTATTAAATCTTACTTTGGAGGAAGAACTTAAGCCGCTTGCCAAATCTTTAAGGGATTACGGTTTTATGGTGGATGAAAATTCCAATTTTGGAAAAATCAACTGGCTTGTTTCTGACCGGCGCTACGAAATTATTATATTAGAGGACAATCCCGCCTGCAATATTTTAGGCATTGAAATTTTAAAAAATCTCAAGAAAAAAACAGCCGATCTGCCGAGCATAATTATTTCCAAATCCAATTCAACCAAAAGAAGAATTTTGGCTTATAAAAACGAAATCGACGATTTTATCGAATGGCCCGTTTCCAAATCCGAGTTCGCCCAAAGACTCAGAAACATCCTTGCAAAACGTAATCCGAGCGCCTTTAAGCAGATTATAAGCTGCTCCAAATTCAAAATTGATTTCGATTCCTTTAAGGTGTATAAAAATGATAGAGAACTCAATTTGAGACGCAAGGAATACGATTTATTCTGTTTTTTGATTAAACACCCCAAAAAAGTTTTAAATCGGACCTTTATTTTGGAAAACGTTTGGGATATTAACGCCGATCCATTCACCAATACGGTCGACGTTCATATCAAAAATCTAAGAAAAAAAATCGGGGACAAAAGCGGAAATATTATTCGTACGGTTTATGGAAGAGGCTACGAGTTTACGGGCAAGTGACCTGCCTGCTTGTCTACACGAAAAACCCTCCCCAACCCTCCCTTCACAGGAAGGGGGTATTTAAATTCTAATTTAATTTTTATATGGCCAAGCTTACGCGGGCGAAAAAATTAAAGGTTTTGAAGTTGTTGCTTGAGATTCCCGGAGGGAAATTGACTACTTATGGGGCCTTGGCCAAGCAAACCGGCCTCCATCCGCGAACGGTTGGACGAATTTTAAATCAAAACAAAAGGTCGGATTTGTATCCTTGTTATAAGGTGATTATGAACGATGGCAAATTGGGCGGCTACGGCGGCGGACTGGAGAAAAAAATCGAGTTAATCAGGCGAGACGGGATTTTGATTAAAGATGGTAAAATTGGAGAGGAGTTTATTTTTAGAAATTTTTGAGAATTGGGTTGTGATTGAAATATTTTACTGACCCTTTAAAATTTAATTTGTATTGTTTTTTAATTTTTTTTTGGTATACTTTGTTTTGTAAATTCCAAAATTTCCAATGATTTTCCCGGGTGGCGCAGTGGTAGCGCAGTTGGCTGTTAACCAATTGGTCGTCGGTTCGAATCCGACCCCGGGAGCCAAATTGTATTTTCGGCGTTTGTTGCCTCGGCGCAAAGCGCCTCGGCACGCGCCCTGCGGGCGCTAAAGCCTGATTTTAAAAGGATTTGCCACGCTCCGCGCGGCTCAAAAACCAATTCCCGTTCCCGCAAAATTCGGTTCGAGCCAATGTTTTTTAGAAAATCTTTTTTCTCAAAAAGATTTTCCTGCAAAGCGATAATTTCGGCTTGTTTACTGTCTAAAATGAATTTTTTGGCAGGTTCGAGCCAATGATTGCCGTTTTGCTCAAAATCCTTCAATTTTTCGGAAATCTCAATCTTATGGTTGAGGATTTTTTGTTTTTTGGCGGTGTATTCTTCTTTGGTAATTGTTCCGTCCAGATGAGCGTCAAGCAGAGTATCCAATTTATCCTCAAACCCTTTTATTTGAGATTTTAGATTTTGAGCAAAAACGGCTCTGTCGTTGGCTTCTTGTTCTTTGTCTTTTTCCAGTTCCGCAATCATCTTGTCAGCCCAAGACGGAGGCAAAGAAACTTTTTGAATTTGCTTGTTTATTTGATCCGCCAAAACTTCTTCGCGGATATATCCTTGCGAGCATTTACCTCGCTTTTTTGTGCAACGATAATAATTGTGTCCTTTTTGTGTTTCTGAAGTTATGGCGCAACCGCACTCACCGCAAAATAATAATCCACGAAAAGCAAATTCTTTAATTTTTCTTTTTTGCGGTCGGGCGCGGTCAGATAAAACA
>WJJX01000010.1 GCA_014729445.1 Candidatus Moraniibacteriota bacterium
CCTTATTTGAAATTTTACTTGGCATAACAATTTAAATTTAAACTGACAAAACTATTATTGCTCTAAATAAACTTGGCTTCTTTAAGTTTGGAATCCAGTTTCTTTTTTCCCCGCCTGATTAAAGTCGCTATACTTCCTTTGGGTTTTTTTAAAATATCGACTATTTCATCATAAGTTTTTTCCTCCACAAAACGCAAAACCAAAACCTCTCTGTATTTATACGGCAATTCACGCATTATTTTTTCAATTCTTCCCAGATTATCCTTTACTTCGGTTTCCCTCTGCACATCTTGACCGGAACCGATAATTTTTAGCAAATCCTTATATTCAAGACTTAAAATACCGGGTCTTCTCTTTAATTTTCTGATTTCATCATAAGTTTGATTTCGGGCGATTTGATAAATCCAAGCGGAAAACTTAAAACTTTTATCAAAGGAATTGAGATTTTTATAAACTTTTACAAAAACATCCTGTAAAATATCTTCAATATCCTCATTCCCGAAATAGGAAATTCTTCTTATAAAAACCGCCAGTTTTTTCTCATATCTTTCGACAATTTCGGAGAAATAACTCAAATCCCGCTTAGCCTTCTCAATCAAAACTTCATCCGTTAATTTATTTGCTTGATTTTTAGTTTCTATATCTTTATTTAAAAATCTTTTTTCCGAAATAGTCATTTTAAGAATTTAGTATCATCCTGCATTTTGCGCTTTAAACCGTCCAAAAAGAAAGAAATTCAGATTAGGAACCCGCGCAGCGCGCGGGTTAAAGAACAGAAAATCCCTGTTTGGGGACAATCTGAAATCAAACTATATAGAAAACCTGTCAAAGCTGCATTAAATAATACGTCAGCTTCAGAAAAAAATTTTCACTTTTGTTATTCCACCGTCACACTTTTAGCCAAATTCCGCGGTTGATCGATATTTCTTTTCAAATCAACCGAAACATAATAAGCGAACAGCTGCAAGGGAATCACATTCAAAATCGGCTCCAGAATTTCAATGGTTTTAGGTATATAAATCACATCGCTAACCGTTTTTTGAATCTTTTTATCCCCTTTGGTCGCAATCGCCAAAATAGGAGACTTTCTGGCCTTGACCTCCTGCAGATTGGATTCCATTTTATCATAAAGATCGTTTTTAGTGGCAATAGCCACCACCGGGAAATCAGAAGCCAGAAGAGCGTTAGCTCCATGTTTCATTTCCCCGGCCGGATAAGCCTCACTGTGAATATAGGAAAGCTCTTTGAGTTTATGCGAACCCTCCAAAGCGATTGGAAAATTGATCCCCCTGCCCAAATACAAAAAATTTTTATATTTGGAATATTTTTGGGCCAATTTCTTGATTTTAGGCGCTTCTTTTAGGATTGACTCCATCTTTTGAGGCAGTTTTTTAAATTCTTCGATTATTTTCAACCCGTCCTCAAAAGAAAGATCATGTAAACGTCCAAAATACAGAGCATACATTATTAAAACCGTAACCATATTAGTAAAAGCTTTGGAAGAAGCCACCGAAAGTTCGGGACCGGCATGAATATAAGTCCCGCCATCAGCCTCCCTTGCAATAGTAGACCCGACTACATTAACAAGACCCCTCACATTAGCTCCTTTTCTCTTGGCTTCCCTTTGAGAAACTAAAGTATCAAGCGTTTCTCCCGATTGAGAAACAGAGAAAACCAAAGTCTTTTCGTCCAAAATCGGATTTCTATATCTAAATTCGGAACCCACTTCAAAATCAGTAGGTATTTTAGCCAATCTCTCAAAAACATATTCACCCACCATACAAGCATAACTGGCCGTGCCGCAGGCAAGCAAAACTATTCGATCTATCTCTCTGGCCTGCTTGTCGGTCATATTAAAACCTCCCATATACGAGGAACCGATTTTTTCCCTTAATCGACCTCTAAAAGCATCCTGAATTACCTTGGGCTGATCGTGAATCTCCTTTAACATAAAATGCTCGAAACCTTCTTTTTGAGCTTCCTCGGCACTCCAATCAATAGTTTGGCTTTCTTTGGCGACCTTGCCCTGATTTAACTTATATATCTGACAGCCGTCCAAAGTTATTTCAGCGTATTCCTGATCATCCAAATAAATTATTTCGCGCGTGTAGGGCAAAATCGGAGTCGCGTCAGAAGCGACAAAATATTCTTTTTCACCAATTCCAATAGCCAAGGGGCTACCTAATCTAGCCACAATAAGTTTATTGGGCTCCTTAACGGAAACAACAGCCAGACCATAAGTGCCGGTGACCAAAGCCAGAACCTTCTCCACCGCTTTCTTAAGAGACATTTCTTTGGCGAATTTTTCAATCAAATGAGCCAGCACTTCAGTATCCGTCTGGGATTTAAAAGTATGATTCTTTAAATATTTTTCCTTTAACTCTCGGTAATTTTCGATAATCCCATTATGCGCCACCGCCACTTCTCCATCTTCTCCATAATGCGGATGAGCATTCTCCAAAGTGACCCCGCCATGAGTCGCCCAACGTGTGTGGCCGATTCCATAAGAACCTTTGAGTTCTTTTTTTCCTAATTTTTTAGACAAAGCGTCAATATTGCCGACTGAACGAACTCGATGAAATTTTCCCTTATCCACCGTTACAATTCCGGCCGAATCATAACCCCGATATTCCAACCTTCTAAGCCCCGCAAAGATGATCGGGCCTGCTTTTTTTCGCCCAACATAACTTATAATTCCACACATGGTTTTATTTTAATATTTAGTTATAATTTAAAATTAATACTCTATCATTATAAACATAATTATTGTAATACGAAAAGAAAAAGAAATTGAGACAAAAGTTAAAAAACCAATTTCAAACTGATTTTGAAATGAAAAATAAAAAGTAAAATCTTAAAATCTCTTCAAATTCCTAGCGCATATAAACCTTATAACTCTTTTCAAAATCCGCCGTGATCTCTTCTTTCGCCTTATACTTCCTGTAATAAGTCAAATCCGTCTTGTAGTTCTTGTCTTTCTTCTTTTTGATGCGGTATTTTGACTTGAACTTCTTGATCCAGTCCTCGCCAAAAGTCTTCTCG
>WJJX01000101.1 GCA_014729445.1 Candidatus Moraniibacteriota bacterium
CGAATCGAGCAAAGGCTTTGCCGACCTGCCCGGCCTGACGAGCTGTTTTAATCTGATCAATCTGACGGCCGCCCTGAATGAATTCAAAAATCCGCCAAAAATCGTTTTGATGTTTGACAAAAATTTCTCCTTTTTGATTCTTGACAGGAGTCAAAAGCGCTTGGTTTTTTTTAGCTTTTTTCTCAAGATGAGCATGGCAGATTTCAAAATTTCTTGCCAGCGTTTTTATCCTAAATTTGGGATTTATAATCTGGGCGATGAACTTTTTTCTTTGGCCTTTAAAAGCCGCCTCCATCAAATGAGTCTTGTTGATTTTACCTTGACCGTATTCTTTGAAAGCATAAATCCTGTCAAAAGAATAGCTTTTAAAAATTTTTTCTATTTTCTTTAGTTTGTCCATTTTGCATTAAAAGAATAAGCTCGATTTTTTTATTTGATTTTCTTTACCGACTAAAATAATATTAATTGAAGAAGTTAAGAAGCAGTCCCATCTCTTCCTCAGTGAAGTTAATCTTTTTCTCTGTGAGCTTATTTGAATCTGAACGAGATATTTTTAGAGGAGGTTCGAAGCATATTTTTTCAACTCTTCTCTCTTTTCGTTCTAAAAGTGCCTTAATATACAACAGGGCTTTTTTAAGCACCAAGTTTCTAAAATTTTCATAAAATTCCCCTTCTTGATCAGTTTTTCGCGTAGCCATGACAACAACAGAGTCCTGGGAATTTTTACTATGAATTAATGAAATATTCAAATTTATATGACCACCAGGTTCAATGATTTTAAAACTTAGCCGCTCAACGGTACAATTATGCTCAGCCATATCAAGCTCCCATCTTCTACCCTCAACAGAATACACCTCAGACTTCGTCCTCATCTCTTTAATTATGGCATGTTTTTTATCTTTCGAAGGCACCTCTTCCCACTCAAGGGAAAAGAATTGGAACTTACGAAAATCCGGTAATTCTTCTCTTTCAACTTTTTTTTCAAATCCCATAAAATAAAAATTAAAATTCCTTTTTAAACTCTACTCTTGTTATAGTACTTAATCCTTTTTTGATCAAATTTTTTATGTTTATTGACATTTTCGGCTTTTATTTTATATTTTAAAAATAAACCTGTCTATATTTTATCCAAAAAATTCGCTTTTATGAATAAAATAAGCACTTTGGAAATTTTAAAAAATTTTTATTACAGCTAAGAAAAACTGAGCGAGCTTTTAAACAAGAAAAAATTTAGGGATCCGAAAGCATTTGAAAAGGAATTAAGCCTCGGCGTTAAAGAATTGAAATATCTTTCCAAATTCGAACTTTTGAACCTGAAATTATACCGATGGAGACACGACGATTATTTTAATTCAAACTGGAGATTTGAAAAAATAAAACTATCCGAACTGGGAGTATGGCCTAAAATGAGCGGAATCCCCGATAATTTCTGCGTCGGCAATCTCTGCCAGACTGCCGAATGTATTAAAAGATTACTCAAAAAAAAGGACCGGAAATATCAGAAATTGTTTGAAAAAATCGATAAGCTGCTGCCTTATGTCAAAATTATTAACCGGTATTTGCCGTTGATTGTCATCAAAAACGGAAACATACGAACCAGCAGAAGAAATTTTAACTTCTTCAAATATCACCAGACTCTATATGATATCGACGACGGAAACCATAAAGCTATTGCTTTGGCCTTGCTCGGTGAAAAATCGGCCAATGCTTATGTCGGGGAAAGGGTCTTTAATAACGAAATCCTGTTTTAAATAAACGATCAGCCCGGCTTTATTTATATTTAATTGCCAAATTTTGTTACATAATTTTAATTTTAATATATAATTAAAGATATTAAATTAATATCAAGATCTCATTTATGCTTGAATCTATTTTTCAAAAAAAAGAAACAGAGCCAAATGAAATTAGTCATTTGCAAGAAAAATTGTTGCACATTAAAAAAGAATTGATGAGGCTCAATCCAGAAGACAAAACAAATTGCAAGGAAGATATCTTATTTTCAAAAATTTTTGAAACCGAAACAAAGCTTGAAAATAAGCTAATTGATAGAAAAAGAAAAATTACAGAAAATTCTAAGAAATATAAAAATATTATGCAAGGCACCGACCTTGAATCCAAAAAAAGAATGCGAGCATTTCAAGCTGGTTTAAAATCTTTGCATGTAGATGAAAAAGAAATTAAAGATTTTATTTCAAGCCTGGATTTAGAAGAAGATGACGAGTTTAATAAAACTGATTTGACATCTCAAATATTTAAACATCTGAACTATTTAACTTTTTTGGACAGATTAATTAAGAATAAAATTTTATCGGAAGAGGAAAAAAAAATGATTAATGCCCACATGATAAAGCCCGATTCAGAAAAGGACAAATATGCAATTGAGCCTCGAATTGCGATGGAATTAGAAAATCAACTGAACTTTTTGGGCGATTTTAATCAAACCAACCTTCCTTTGAAGAAGAAACTAGCCATTCTTGCGGCGGCAATTTCAATAGGCAGTGCCTCCCCCGCTTTTGCCGATGGCCGAGACTTGGGCTGGACCGGTTTTCAAGTCCAAGGCGCAAATGAAACTGAAATTTTAACTGATTTAAAGCAAACTCCTCATTCAGAACAAGTCTATGATTTTATTAAAAAAAACTATCAACAAGGCGATGAGGTTTTTTACGAGCCAACAGATAAATTCGGGGCAGAGAGAATTACTCTTGTTAGAACCATTGATGGCAGGAAGGAAATATTTGAGTTATACATTAAAAAGGAAAAAAAATCTGTTCCTTTAGATTATCCGGCTTTTGAGTCCAAGCAAGAATGGATCCAAAATTTCAATTCCAAGGTTAAGAATTTTTTAATAAGACGTGGATTTAGTTTGACAAACAGCTTTTTTGGTAAGGCAGGTAATGAATTTGAAAGAGAATATTTAAAAATTTGGGTCGTTGATAAGAATTATTTTGAAAAAAATAAAAACAATCTGAGAATAATCCAAGTCAGTAATTCCGCGACAGGTGAAAGTTATAGTTTATATTATTCGCCTCCTTCAGATATAAAATCACCCCATAAGATTTTGGATGTGGCTCCCAATGACGATACCTATCTTAATGAGATAAAGCCGGGAGATCCTGAGTATAATAGTATAGTGGCTATTTTTGATGATCTTTAGGAAATAAAGTTAATTTTTCCTTCGATTTCGCATCCTTTCCGTTTCGCTTAAATGTTTTTTTCTAATCCGTACATTTTGGGGCGTGATTTCCAGATATTCATCGTTATTTATGATTTCTAGGCCTTTTTCGATAGTGATTTCCATTGGCGGGGTTAAATTGATGGCGTCGTCGCTGCCTGAAGCGCGCACATTAGTCAGATTTTTGCCTTTGATGGGGTTAACGGTCATGTCCTCGCCTTTGGCGGTGTTGCCGATCACCATGCCTTCGTATACCTCGGTGTTGGGTTTGACGTAGAGTCTGCCTCTTTGCTGGAGGTTGTCTAAGGCGTAACCCAGGGCTTTGCCGGTTTGGCCGCTAATCATTGAACCGGCTCCCCTGGTTTTTATCTCCCCGACATAAGGCTTAAAGCCAATCATTCTGGAAGTTAAGGTGCCTTCGCCTTTGGTGTCGATTATAAATTGGCTTCGATAGCCTAGAATAGCTCTGGTCGGGGCCTCAAAAATTATTCTTGCCCAATTTTCTTTTTGCTTCATTTCAACCATTTTGGCTTTTCTTTTGCCCATTTTCTCAATAATGGTTCCCGACATTTCCAAAGGAAGATCGATAATAATTTCCTCAAAAGGTTCAACTTTTTGACCGTTTTTTTCTTTGATAATGACCTCGGGCTTGGATACTTGAATTTCATAGCCTTCGCGACGCATATTTTCAAGCATCACCGCAAGGTGGAGTTCGCCGCGGCCGAAAACCTTATAGTGATTTTTTTGGGAAAAATCGATTTTTAGACCGACGTTGATTTCGATTTCTTTTTGGAGGCGTTCCAAAAGCTGTTTGTTGGTAACAAATTCTCCTTCCCGGCCGCAAAAAGGGGAATCGTTAACTAAAAAATTAACCGAAATAGTCGGCTCATCGATTTTAATCGCTTCCATTGGTTCGACATTTGCTTGATCGGTTACGGTTTCACCGATAAAAATATCCTCGATGCCGGCGATCATTACGATGTCGCCGGCTTCGGCTTCCTGGATTTCTTTTCGATTTAGGCCTTCAAAGGTGAAAATTTTAATGATTTTGCTTTTTCTCGTTTGGTTATCGGGTTTTTTGACAAAAACCCCGCCGGGTTTTAAAATTCCCGCCCAAACTCTGCCGATGGCCAATCGGCCCAAATAATCGTCGTAAGCCAAACTGAAGGGCTGAAATTTTAACGGTTTTTGGGTTTCCGGTCTGGCCTTGGGAATATACTTCAAAATTGCCTCAAGCAAGGGAGTTAGATCTTTAGAATCTTGATTTGGCTCGGTTTTGGCGATTCCCTGTTTAGCAATGGTATAGATAACTTTGAAATCAAGCTGTTCATCGTTAGCGCCCAAGTCCAAAAACAACTCGAATATTTCCTCCTCGACTTCTCCAAGCCGGGCGGCGGGTTTATCAATTTTATTTATGACCACAAGAGGTTTTAGGCCGATTTCAAGAGCTTTTTTTAACACAAAACGGGTTTGAGGCATAGGCCCTTCCTGAGCGTCGACTACCAAAACAACACTATCAATCGAACGAAGAACCCGTTCAACCTCGGAGCCAAAATCGGCATGGCCGGGGGTGTCGACAATGTTTATTTTGATGTCTTTGTAAAAAACAGAGGTGTTTTTTGAATAAATGGTAATACCTCTTTCTTGTTCTAACTTATCGCTATCCATGCTCGCTTCGTCGGAAATCATATCGGTTTGCCTCATTAAAGCCTCGGTAATGGTGGTTTTTCCGTGGTCGACATGAGCGATGATAGCCAGATTTCTGGTTTCCATTGAGATAAAAAGAGTTTTAAAAAACCGGCGAACGCCGATTTTTTTATTTTATAGAGATTTTTTGGAAAAGACAAATTATTTACATTGTGACACCTAATTTTGCTGTCAATGACTGATAATGGTTGGAAGTTTAATTTATTGCCGAGATTTTGAAGGTTGGTTTTGGATTTGATCAAAAACCCTCCCCCAACCCCTCCCTTCATCAGGGAGGGGGCGTTATATTTTAGCTTAAACCAAATATTTTCAGGCTCCTTCCCTGATGAAGGGAAGGTCGGGATGGGTTTTTTGCGTCCAGGCCAAAACCAACCTTCAAAATCTCGGCAATAAATTCTTAATAACCCCCCATTGGCTTGTCCCTTGTAAGAAACGACATGAAGTAATAAAATGTAACTAATCAATTAAAAAATAAGCATCAAAAATGAAAAGGATTATTCTTTTTTTGTCTCTGGCTTTAATGACGGTTTTTTCCCTAAATTATCGTTTTGTTTGGGCGGGGACCGATTCGATTGTTCCCTGCGGACCAAGCAGCGAACCTTGTACCATGTGTCATTTTGTCGAAATGATTCAAAATGTCTTTGACCTTGTTTTTAAGATTTCCTTGGCTTTTGCGCTTCTTTTTATCGTGGTTGGCGGGATTATGTATATTGTCTCGGCCGGAAATGAAGGGCTAATGGGGACGGCTAAAAATGCGATTAAATTTAGCCTGGTCGGCTTCGGGATAATTTTGTTGGCTTGGGTGATTGTGAATACTCTGGTTGGAATTTTACAGTATAAGACCAGCGGGAGCTGGTGGGACCTGGAACTAACCTGCGAACAAACCGCAGGGACCGGAACTTTTGCCGGCATCACCCATACTCCTCTGGATGAAGGAGATGACTCTGTTCCAGACCCCGGCACCGGCGGAGAACCAACCAAGAATCCAATAGATTGTGAAGATAATGTCCTTTACGGCCAAGACTCGGCCAGTTTCTGTGCTCAAATATTAAATGATGAAAATTTAACTTATACTAACCTACAGGGTTCTCATGTTGGAGATGACTTAATCCAATGTGCCAGCGAGGACGGCTGTGTAGAGTCAGGCAAAGACAGTAGCTGTGATGGCGATAATGTTGTCTTAAACAAAGTAATGTTAAAAGGTTTACTGTGCGCTCTTAGTGAATATGATGGAGGCGATCATGACATTGGCGTAAGCGCTGTTGCGGGAGGAGAGCATACTAATTGTAGTTCGAATCATTATAGTGGACAGGCTTTGGATATTTCAAGAGTTGACGGTCAAAAGTCAAAATTGAAAGACTTATTCCAAGAATGTTTTGAAGACTTAGGTTGCTCTTACTACGAACCTGAAGTGAGTAGCCACCTTCACATAACTTGCCCGGGGGCCTAAACTTTTATTCTCAAAAGCTCTATGGTTTCATTTTGGCGAAAAATCACAAAACCGATTCTTTGTCTTGCTCCGATGGCGGGAATCACGGATTGGGGGTTTAGGTATCTTTTGGAGCGATCGGGAGCGGAGGTGGTTTATAGCGAAATGGCTCATGTGACGGCGCTTAAATACGATTCAAAAAAAACCTGGGAGCTTTTGGCCTTTTCCAATCAAAAGGCGGCTTACGTGGTTCAGCTTTTCGGCAGGGATCCGGATCACTTCGGCCTGGCCGCCTCAAGAGTAAACCGGGGCGTCACTTTTGTCGATCTTGAGCCGTATTTAAAAAAAGACCAACCGTTCATAAAAAATCAAATTAAATCGACCGATTATCAAACAAAAAAACCCGACGGAATCGATATCAATTTCGGCTGTCCGGCCAAAAAAGTCTTCGGCCACGGCTCGGGCGCCGCTTTGATGAAAAACTGGAGAAAATCAAGAGAAATTATTAAAAATGTTGTGGGTAATACCGACCTTGCGGTTTCGATCAAGGTTAGAGCCGGAGCGGAAATAAAAGATAATCGGCAGCAAGAAACCTTTTATGATATATTGGAATTTTTGGATAGAATTAAGATAAACGAACTGGGAGTAAGCTCGATTATGATCCATGGCAGAACTTTGAAACAAGGTTTTAAAGGGGAAATCGACTATCGAAAAATCAGGCGGCTTAAAAAGTATTTTAACGCAATTGTGATCGCGAACGGCAACATCAAAGATCTTAGTGGGGCCAAATCGACTCTTAAAAAAACCAAGGCCGATGGAATAGCTATCGCAACCGGCGTTTACGGCAACCCTCAAATATTTGAAAAAATGCAAAGCTTGAAAATTAAAAAGGAACCGTTTAAACTAAGCTTAGATAAACTCGAAACAGTCAAGCTGCATGCAAAATTAAATTATTTAACCAAGCAGAAAAGAGGGATTATCGAAATGAGGAAGCATCTGCTTTGGTATTTTAAGGGCCTGCCCGATATTAAAATTTTGTATCCCGAAATGGTCAGCGTTGAATCGCCCTTGGATATTCAAATTTTGTTGGAAAAAATTAAAAAAAAATATTTCAAAAATAATCTTTAAATGAAACTTATGAAAAAATATAAAACCGCTTTTATTTTTGTCATTGTTGTGGGAGTGATTGTTTATGCGATTTTGATGCTTTGGGATAAGGTTTTTGAAATAGGCGAAGAAACCTCAAATGAATACAATTCCTCTTTCGACTCCGATAACGGATCTAAGGACAACGCCATTACCGGCTCCGGCAATCAAAACAACGACGATTTCCAAGTTATAGATGAAGAGAATGAGACAGCAGAGGGTGAAGAAACAAACAACGGCGAAACCGAGGAGGACAGAATCTGCAATGAAAGATGCGCCGATCTGGAAGGTTCGAAAAAAAACGATTGTCTGATAAACTGCCGCAAAGATTTGAGAAATGAGGAGTTGGAAGATAAAAATTGCGGAAACTTAGCCGGCGAGGCGGCTTACGCCTGCGTGAGAGACAAAGCCATTAAAGAAAAAAACAGCTCGTTGTGTGAACAACTTAAAGATCCGGCCTATAAAGAAAAATGCGAAAAAGCGGTAGTCGAAATTTTAATGGAACAAATGTAATCGGATAAGCTATATTATGAATTCAAAAACCAAGCTGCCTTTTGATAGAGATAAAATCGGGCGAAAGTTTAAAGTTTCTGGAGAACATACGGTTTACTTATACAACCAGGACAAAGTCATTAAGTTTCCTTCAGGACCGATTTATCTGTTCAGCAGAGAAGATGCCTTTAAAAAGGTAAGTCGCGATTTTAAACTGGTAAAAAAATATTTCGATAAATATCTGCCCTCTTCCAAACTGCATTTTTACAAGAATCAAGAAGGCAAAAAAAAATACTGTATCCTGCAAGATTTCATAAGCTCAAGGCCTCTGGAAAAAAAAGATTTGGCCGACCCAAAAATCGCCAGCCAGTTTGAGGAAATAACCAAAATTAACCTAAAACTTGAAAAGGAAAAAGGCTTTTCCCTGGAATTCTTCGGGATTTATTCCCTGTTATTTCATGTCTTTTTAAACAGAATGGATAACGTGGTGATAGCTAAAGACGATCGACTTTTTGTAACCGACGTGGGTTTAATCTCCAAAGACCATAAAATCACCAAATCGATTGTTCTAAATCTGATCATCAGATGGGCTTATTGGCGGCAGCAAAAATTAATCAGGGGTTATCAAAATTATGAGGCTGATAACTAGGAATTTAAAGGCTTAATTCTTTCTGGCCTTTTTTCTTTTTCATGCCGGATTTCGCAATAGAGATAATGAAAGTTGTTCCTTGATTGACCTTTGATTCAAACCAAATCTTTCCCCCCGACTCCTCCACTATCGATTTTACGATATATAAACCCAAACCGGTGCCGTCGGTCTCCTTTTTTTTGACGTTGTTGGCTCTAAAAAGTTTATGGAAAATCTTTTGTTTTTGATTTTTGGGAATACCATATCCGTTGTCTTTAACTTTTATCAATACTTCGTCTGCTTTTGCCTCGGTGGCTATTCTGATTCGGCCTTTTTCGGGCGTATATTTAATCGCATTGCTGACCAAATTCATTAAAACAATCTGAATCAGCTGTTTGTCTAATTTGATTTTATCAATTTTGTCGTCAAATTTTGTAGTGACCTTGTGTTTCTTTTCTTTGATTTTAATTTCAAGCTGTTTAATTACATCCAAAATAATCTCTTTTAGGTCGACCGGCTCCGGATCAACGGCCAGCGTTCCCATTTCGATTCTCGAAACATTAAGCAGCGAATTAACCAAAGCAACCATCCTTTGACTGCTCTGCTCCACTTCCTTCAAATATTTATTCTGCTCTTTATTCAGCCTGCCGGCGTCTTCGGAAATCAACAATTCCAAATACCAATTGATTATGGATAAAGGCGTTTTTAATTGATGAGAAGCCAGCGAAACAAATTCCGTCTTGGTCCGGTCAATCATTCTTTCCTCCGTAACATCTCTAAAGATCGAAACGCATCCGATTACTTTGCCCTTATGATTTTTAATGGGAGAAGCGCTGTAAGAAACCGGAACTCTTTTTTTCTGTTTGGTTTTAACAAGAAGATTTCTCGGACCCTTAACAATTTCACCTTTATGGAAAGCTTCTCTAACAATATCCGGAATTTCTTCCTCTTTTTCCTTTACAAATTCCAAAACTTTTTGATATTCGACTCCTCTGACTTCCTCTTCTTTAAATCCGGAAATGGCTTGAGCCCGACGGTTGAAAAGAATTATTCGAAATTGCCGATCGACTACGAATACGCCGTCCGCGATATTTTCCAAAATCGCGCTTACCTTATCTTTTTCCTCCGTAGTTTTCCTCTTCTCCTCCTGGATGTCTTCAAGCAGGTTGAGCATTGCTTTTTTAGTCTTTTCCAAAGTCGAATTTTTCTGTTTGATTTTTTTGAAATATTGATTAAGCCTCTCTTGAGCCTCAATCAATTTGGTGATTTTTTTAACCGAGCAGACGATGCCTATTTTTTCTTGTAAGCTGTCTTTGATAACGGCAGCCGAAAAAAGAACCGGTATCGATTCTTGTTTTTTGGTCTTAAGCAAGAGTTCAAGATTGCTTATCTCCGTTGCCTCTTTGCTGTTTATGATTTCTTCGTTAATAATATCCACTATTTGCTCGGGGTTTTCAAAAATTTTCGCATAAGGTTTCCTTAAAAGCTCCCGGCTCTGATAATTAAGCAACTTTAAGGCAGCCAGATTTATACTGGTGATTTTTCCTTCCAGACTGATTATAAAGAAAGGATCCGGTAAAAAATACAAGATTTCATTGTCATAACTTTGCATTTTATTAGACTCCATCTCGTTTCTTTTAACCGCAAAAGCTATAACTATTGCCTGAAGTATGACTCCAAGATAAACAAAGGAATTAATTTCATAAAAATTGCCTACAAACCAGCAGATTCCGGGAATTAAAATTATCGCCGAGATGAAAATTAACTTTTTTTTAATATTTGTGCTTCTCGATTTCAAAAGATAATAACCTAAGATAATTATGGATCCAAGAATAAATGCGATTTGAAGTTTGTCCTCGAGATTCAAAAACTGTCTGCTCGGAAAGAAAAAATTCCTGATTTTTATAAATATACCCCCGCCAATAATAATCGAATAAAGCAGATAAATTTTCCTTTGGCTGATAAAAATCCCCTCCCCGGCTATTTTAATTAAAAAGTGAAGAAAGATGGCGCTTGAGATGAAATTAACAATTTTCAAAAAATCGAAAAACGCCGGCACTTCTAAACCCGGGTTATACATTATCATCATCTTGTTTAGAGCGCTAAAGCTCATCGAAAGAACAAATAAAGCGTAGAGCCTATTAAAGGAGCTTCTGGGATTTTTAATCAAAATCCAATAGCTAAACATTATGAAAAAAACTATTGAAGCTAGAAAAATTATTATTTCGTAAATCATTTTTGAGATCTAAGTTTTTTAATGGTTTTTTTCATTTGAATCATTTTCGTTTCTCTTTCTATTAAAACCTTATTCATTTTCTCCAGAGCCTCCAGATTTTTTCTGATCTCGGATATGTCCTGCATTAAACCCACCGCTCCGATTATATTTCCGTTAAAATCCTTCAAGGGTCCGGCGGAAAAAAGAATCCATTTTCCGTATTTTCCCAATTTAGGATAGAAGGCTTCCTCCTGATAGCCTCCCTTCACAATTTTCGATTTTTTGATTCTATTGGAATATCGTCTGCGGATATCTTTATAGGGGATTTTTTGCACAATCATATCGGTCAAAGCCAAAGCTTTGTTTTCTTTAAAAAATTTCCAGTATTTTCGAGAATTTAAAACTTTTTCGGTTTTGGTTTTTGTCAGAATTTCACAGGCTTTGTTCCAGTAAATAACCCGGCGGTCCCGATCTATCACAAAAGTGGCGATCGGTATTCCGTCTATTATAAATTCCAGGGTTCTTTCTGACTGTTTCTGTCTTTTGAAATAAACCGAAATCAAAAGACCCGCGCTCAGACAGAGGATTAAAAAAGTAATCCTTACAAACAGTGAATGGGAGGGGACTTTGGTAGTCAAAGCATCGATAAAATCCTCGGGTAGATATCTCAAATCATGCCGGATGTTAAAATAAACATAAACCGCGTCAATAGTCCAGAACACCAAACCGCAAAACAAAGCGTATATCATTATTTTGCTGGTATCCTTTTGACCCGGATCGCTGCCAAGCAAAAAAATTTTTCTACCGGGGTTTATGTTTAAAAGGACGTCTGAAAATAAAAGCAGGAGATAAGCGGTTAGCAATTGTTTAATAAAAATAAAATTCAGGTAATCGGTTGAAATATAACTAAGCGCGTTTGGATTCCACGAAGGGGGGTTAAGGGCAAATAGCCATTCAAAAACCGTATATAAAACAAAAACATGGAGCAATCTAAAAGGCAGCTCGACAATATACTTGTTTCTAAACCAATGCTCTTTATTATTTAACAGAGTTTTTCTTTGACTGAAATGGCCATGCCAGAAAATCCAGAACAAAAACATGAAAACAGAAACAAAGGCCGCCCAGCCAAATTCATGTTGAGTCAGAATATAGACTTTATAACTTAGAGGAAGAATCGCCCCTAAAAAGGCATACCTCCAGCCCCAGGCCAAGGTTAGGATAAGAATGAAAAAAACTCCGGGATATAAACTGGCAAGATTGGATTGGAAATAAAAATTAATAGGAAAAAAATTGACAAACAGCGCTATTCCCCCAAACAGCAAACTGATAAGGATCTTATATATTTTCCTGTTCTTGTCGCTTTTATAAATTAATCTGGTGATGCTTTTTATAAACATTGATCAAGTTTGATTTTTTAATATAAATTCAAGCTGATTTATCCTGTCTTTTAATTCGACCATTTTTAATTCTCTTCCGACCATAAGCTTATTCATAGCCTCAAGCTCCTCCAAGTTCGATTTTAATTGTTGCTGCATTTTAACCCTTTCGGTAATATCCAAAACCAACGAGGCAACCCCCATTACTTTATTTTTTTGATTGATCAGCGGCGTATTATACCAATCGCAGGTTTTGACTTCGCCCTCTTTGGTTATATTTTCATTCACAGCTCTTTCCCCGCCTTTTTTAGCGAGGATTGTTTTCCATAATTTCAAAAGTTCTTTTTTGTCTTTTTTTCTAATAATCAAAAGCCCGGTTTTGCCTACCGCCTCTTTCTTAGTATAACCGAAAATTTTCTCCGCCGCCGGATTCCATCTGGTTATTTTAAAATCCTTGTCCCATTCAATAACCCCCAACGGAGTGTTTTTAACATGAAGCTCCAATCGCTGTTTAGCTTTATTAATCAATTTCTGAGCCTCTTTTTGTTCAGTTATATCGTCGACTAAAGTTACAAAGTAGCCGGGGCTGGGCGAATAGGCGGAAATTCTAAACCACTTTTTCAAATTTTTAGAATAAGCTTCAAATCTTTTACTTTTATTTTTTAAGGCCGCCTCTCCGTAAATCTTTATCCAATCTATGCTGTCCTTTTTAATATCAGGCATCACCTCGGTGACCAGCCTGCCTCCAAAATCCTCTTTTTTTAAACCTGTTAACCGCTCGTAATAATCATTCACCTCGATAAAAACATAATCTCTTGGCCTGCCTTTTTTGTCGGTTATAATTTTGTGCAAAGCAAACCCCTGAATCATATTGACAAATAAACTTCTATATCGCTGTTCGCTTTTTTGAAGCACTTCCAGGGCTTTTTTTCTTCTGGAAAAATCAATAATGCTAATCAAATAAAAAGCCTGTCCTTCCATTTCAATCTCCGTGGCATTAATATTGGCCCAAAAATGTTTGGCTTCCTCAACTCCCAGTTTTGTTTGAAAATTATTCAACGCCTTTAATTTTTTAAGCTCGGCAAGGGCTCTCGTCTTTTCTTTTTTGTCTAAAAACAGCTCGTTAAATTTTAAATTTTCAGCTTTTCCTTTATCAATCTTAAATAATTTCAAAAAAGCTTCATTTAATTCCCGAACTTTTAAGTTTTTGTTAAAAAGACCGATCGCGAAAGGAATTTTTTCAAATAGATTGTAATATTTCTCCCGATTATCCTGAATTTTTTTTTGGGCTTCTATTCGCTGGCTTACGTTTCTTATAATCGCCACAACTCCCTGAACTTTTTTGCTCCTTTTAACTAGAGAAGTTCTGATTTCAAGATAAACCTTTTTCTTGGCAGGGCTTTTGATTTCAATTGGGGAAAGGACCTTTTTTTTGCCTTTGATGATTTTTTTAAAAATTGAACGGGGATTTTCGATTTTTAGTTTTTTGACCAAAGGCGAGAGAAAAACGTTTTTGTTAATTAAGTCTTTTTCTTTAACTCCTACCAGTTTACAGAAGGCTTTGTTTGTTTTTTTGATTTTACCCCTCAGGTTTAAAAACACCAAGCCGTCTTTGATTTGATCAAAAATTTCTTTGTATTCAAGATTACTTTCTTCGCATGCCTTTATTGCACTGTTCTTATTTTCAATTTGTTTTTTTGTTTGTTTTTTTTGAGGCATATCTAAAAATTGCGCAATAATTTTTCAAATTAAAGGCATACTAAAATTCTAAAAATTTGGAGATTTTTTATCTGGTAACGCTTATAGAGGCTCCCCTTTCGGCTTGAGTGGCGCTAACGGTAACTCTGTCATTAGCTGTTCTAACAATCGTGTAGCCGGCTCCACTGCCGCCCTCAACTACCGGACCCTGCGGATCAGAGGGAATCGAAACCAAATAAGTTTCATCGGCGGTTAAAACGCTTAAATCGGCTAAACTTTCACTGGTACAAGTAGCTTCGGCCACTCCGTCCCCGCAGATTTCGGTCGGGCTGGCGGTAATCGTGGTAGGCAGATTTCCGTTGTTATCAATCGAATATTGATAGACCGCATTTAAGATGGTATTAACATCCGCCCATCTTTGAGAGTTTCTAGTCTCCGCCAATTGTTTGGCCGGATTTAGCGCTAGAATTACTATTCCGGCTAAAATGGCGATAGCCGCAACCACCAAAAGAATTTCTAGTAAGGTAAAGCCTTTCTCTTTTCTATTATTTGTTTTCATTTTTATCTTTTTATTAATTATTAGAAGATGTTTATATTATGTAAGACTATTTATTATTTTATTCTAATATTGAAATTAAGGCAACACCCATTAAAAATTACCAAATTTCACCTATCTCTTGATGATTATTTTTTCGTTCAACTGAGCTTTGCAGGCGTATATAACAAGTCTATTGTTCTCATTTCTTTTAACCGCATAAAAAGTTATTTTTTCGTTACCGGAAACCGGGTCAAAAGGCATTTTGTTTATCCTATCAAAATTATAAATCTGATTTAGGTCCAAACATTTTGGATCGGTTTTTTCTCCCAAACAATCTATCGAACAGTTGTCTCTCGAAGTTCCGATCACCTTTAAATTTGTTTCGATTGAATCCGGGATTCGAGATCGGCTCGAAATAAGCTCTCCATATACTTTTTGACTAATAATTTGGATGTCTAACAACCTCCTTGCATTATCGGCTTTAGCGACCTGATCCTTATAGACCTTGATCGAATAGAATATGTTTAAAAAAATTATTACGGCAGAAATCGCTAAAAGATTTTCGATTATTTTTGATTTTGGTTTAAAAAACATAAATCAGTCAATTAAAATCAGCTACCGGTTTCCAGGAAACAATATTGATGGAGGGAGTAACATTGTCCAAATAGACCTCGAATCTTTGAACCGTATCTCTATGATAACCAACGGAGTTTATCCTGGTATTTTCTCCGCCCAGGTTAATAACCTCGTATTCACAGGTTGAGGAGTCAGGAAAGACAAGGGAGCCGGTGCCGCTAAAACTCTGATTGCCTTTTAACTGGCTTAGCGCCTCTTCGACACAACTATCGGCGTAAGCTCGAGCTTGGGCCGCATCGGTCATAATTTGGTTGGACTGACTGGCGTTGATACTGGACAATAAAATCGAAACGGCCACCGTGATTCCAATCGCGCTTACGATTAATACGCTGATTAAAACCACATACCCCTGATTGAATTTTTGCTTTTTTGTTTTCATCGTCTTATATTAGCGGAACCGGAAAAAGTTTTCGAATAATTATATTCGCTTCGGCTGCCCGGATTAAAATAAGTCAGGGTAAACTCGAACCTAACGACTCCAACCGTTTCATCATTAGATAAATTTTGAAAATTAAGATTCGAGGCCGCAATTTTGGAGGAGGTTAAACTGACCGGCGCATCCGCTCCCTCGGTGATTCGAATGGTATCGCCGTCTAAATCTATAATTGTCGGGTTTTCGGCCGCCTCTGTGCTGGCAAGCTCCAAAGAGGCCGAAATGTCGGCCGGCTGCGGATTATTTAGCGCGTCCGCCGACATAATTTCATGACTTAGAAGCCAAACCAGTTGAGAACCCTGTCCTTCTATTTCATTTACCACCTGGTTTTTAATTCTTGATTCAAGCACTTCCTGCAGTAGGATAACCGTGCTTGCGATAACCGTTGCGGCAAGCACTACATAAAGCATCATTTCGACCAAAGTAAAGCCTTTATTGTTTTTTGTTTTTCTGATCATCTTAATTAAATTCGTCATAAAGCTGACTTATTTCACTGTCGGTTAAAACCTTGTCATAAAACCGAACCGAATCGATTTTTCCCTCAAAATAATCGGTGGGATCTCTGTTGGGCCAGCGACCGATCGACCAGCGGTCGGCTGTTTGATTATAATTGACCGAACTGTCGTTATTGGTTTCAAACACTCCGTCGATATAAATACTTCTATCTTTTTTTCCCGCAAAAACGCCGGTTATCAAGTGCCATTCACCGTCATCCACGGTAGAAGCGCTTACGGCTGTTTTAACCTTTTTGCCCTTTCTCGCGGCAATGACCGCATAACCATCCGGTCTAATATAAATACCGTAATAAGAATTTAATTTGGTGCTGTCGGCTATGGCAAAGACAACTCCGTCTTGAGTCAACGGATCCTCGATTTTGATCCAAGCGGAAACGGTAAACGGATAATCGATGACCAAAGTACAATTCCCTTCAACATATTCATTGTTGTCGCTTTCCAAATCCAAACCCGACCCCGAAACGCCCTCGTCCCACTCAGTGCCGTTATACAAAGTCCCGTCGCAATTGCCGGAAAGATCGGTTACGGTATCGCCGGTCCCCTCGTCAAAATTCCAACCGCCTATGGGGTTAAAAGGCAAAGGCAAGTCCTCTAGAAACCATTTTTTATGATAAGCGGTTAAAACAACCTCTCCGGGAGGTAAACCGTTTTGCGGCCAGGTAATGTTACAAACAAGCTGTTTGGTGTCGGAATCTATCACATTGATATCGACTCTTCTTAAAAAAATCTCGGTTATATCGGAGTCCCCGTTCAACTCCCACTTATTATTAACGTAGGTGAGTCCATGAGTTCCTTCGGTCAAATTGTCAAAATCCTGTTGCCGGATATTTTGAATCGCCTCTAAACATTCTTCGGCCAGACTAATCGCTTTTTGCCGATTGGAGCTGTATTGAATATTTTTCAAACCATAAAGATAGGAGGCGATGATTATGGTAGTAATAAATGACAAGATGGCTCCGGCCAGGATTATCTCAACAACGGAAAAACCTCTTTGTTTTTTGTTCTGTTGCATTATAATAATTAATATTCGATTGTTCCCTTGGTGTTAATTACCATAGTCATGGTTTTGCCATCGGGATTGATCAAACTTAAATTTTTATTGGAATTTAACTCGCCTTCCAGTTTCGAAAAATTCAGGTCCAAATCCCCGCTAAAAGAAATGGAGTCAGGAATCTCATATATTTCATCAAAGCCGGAATTTCTTGAAGCGTAATCACTTCCCTCGTAAATAACTATTTTTCCCTCTTCGATATAAAGGCTCCATGGATTGTCGTTTTGCATGGCTCGGGATTTTGTCTGAGCTTTTCTCAAACCAGAGGCAATAGTGGCGGCCGTTAAATGAAGGTTGTTTCTGGTGTAATAAGCGACATAAACCGGAGAGGTGACTGCGGCCAAAAGGGTAATCAAAGCCACTACCAGAATAATTTCCAGCATAGTGATTCCCTTTTCCCGACGATTTTTGATTTCAGCTTTTTGTTTCATTTTATTGATTAATTTCTTCCTGCGGCGCTTCATCTGACGTTTCCTCGACGTTTTCTTCAGCCCTTTTTTCCAGTTCGGATTTTATTTCTTGCGGGGTTAATTCTATAACATAACTTTCCTGCATCCAGCCCGAGTTTTCTTCATCTAATTGGACATTATACCAATCATCTTTTTTTTCATTGAATTCAAAAATCTCGCCTTTTTTCGCTTGTCTAATTACCGGAAATTGTTCGCCGGGCTCTTCTCGGATATTAACATTAAAATCTTCGCTGCTTTTTAACATTTTTATATCTTCGATATCTGGATTGCCGGCACTTTTATCCGCCGGGTTTTTTTCGGACTCATCCGGATTGATTTGAGCGACCGGAGCCGAAGCGGCCGGCTGGGAATCGGAAGAAGAAGCCGAAGTTCCTCTCTGGAAATTACCCACCAAACTGTAAATCGGCAGTATGATCGCCATGGCTACAAAAACCACTCCCACCCAAATAATAAACAACAAAATCGGCTCAATCATAGTGGCAAGCCTTTTAGTCGAATCCTCGTTTTTTTCCTCATACATTTCCCCTATAGTAAGCATTACCGAAGCCAGACGACCGGACTGTTCGCTGGCTATTATCATTTGCTGAACCGGAATAGGTATTAGCTTTCGACTTTTTTTGTAATCTTTAAAGCTCGTTTCAAAAGAACCTCCCACTTTGATATTTTCAGAAAGATAATTAAAAAATTTCTTATACATTAAGGTTGTGGTTGTATTAGCCATGGATTTCAAGGCCGTTACAATGGGAATACCGGCGGTTAACAAAGTCCCCAAAACATAGCCCATTCTGGCCAACTCGGCTTCTTGAATCAACGTTTTAAGACCGGGGATCTTAAAGGTAATCGCCTGCCCGATAAATTTGGTTTTGGGGTTTATGAAAAATAAAAAAATCAATATAGCTATGAAAATTACAAATAAAGGAACCACTTGAAGACCATGGAACTTCATAAAATCTCCAAAACCGATTATTATCTTGGTCACCAAAGGCAACTCCACATTCAGTTGGCCAAAAACGGTTGTTAATCTGGGCAAAACAAACCAGGCGATCCCGATACCGACCACAAAAGTCAAGCCAAACACAAAGACCGGATACATCATGGCCGTTTGAAGTTTGGATCGAAACATCCTCTCTTTTTTTTGCTGCTTGGCGATTACTTCCAAATTATCCGCCAAATGCCCGCTTTCTTCGCCGATTTTAATCAAAGCGGTTACGTATTTGGAAAAAATCCCGGTTCTTCTAAGCGAATGGGAAAGAGTAAGCCCTTTAGCCACATCGCTTTTTATAGAGCCGATTATTTTCTTCATCCTTTTTGATCTGGTATCTTTTTCCAGGGAATTTAGGGCTCGAAAAATCGACATGCCGGAATTTAAAAGCATCGCTAAATTTTCGACAAAATATTCCTTTTTTTCGGTCAAACCAATAGTCAGCTGAACAACCGGCTTAATTTTTTCTTTTTCGGCTTCTTTTTCTTTGGCCTCCAGCTGCTCAATTTTTTTTCTGGCCTTTTTTGCTTCTTTTGACTGGGCTTTTTTTAGCTGCGGATTTATTTCCTCTTCCTTTGGTTCGACTCTTTGCTTTTGGTTTTTTGCCTGATTTTTTTGTTGGTTTGTATTCTGGTTTTCCATATTTTTCCTGTTCAAATTCCGGCGGAGAAGCGACTCTTAAAAGCTCGTTTATCTCCGTTATTCCGGTTAAAACTTTTTTAACTCCGTCTTCAAAAAGGGTTTTGGATCCTTGTTGTCGTGCGATCTTCCAGATCCGATGACTTGAGGGATCCTCAAGAATCAAATCCTGTATTTCCTGGGTTACTTTAATAATCTCAAAAATCGCGATCCTACCTTTGAAACCGGTTTCGCTACAAGCTTTACAGCCTTTGCCTTTATATAAAGTAACCACATCGTTCTTGAAATAATATTTGGCATTCGGAATGCTTTTTTCCAAGGTTTCGGTATTTTCCGTATAGCTTGTTCGGCAGTTTTCACAAATTCTTCGCGCCAGCCTCTGAGCGACAATGATCTCTAAGGTCGAGGCCAAAAGAAAAGGTTCAACCCCCATATCCAGCAATCTCGGAATAGCGGTTGCCGCGTCGTTGGCATGGAAGGTGGAAAGCAACAAATGACCCGTCAAAGCGGCATTGACAGCTATTTCTGCCGTCTCAGTATCTCTGATTTCTCCAACCAGGATAACATCCGGATCCTGTCTTACGATACTTCTTAGTCCCCTGGAAAAAGTCAGACCGGTTTTGGTATTAACCTGAATCTGATTGATGCTTTTGATCCTATATTCTACCGGATCTTCAATAGTGGTTATATTAATTTCGGGATTATCCAAAACTTTTAAAATCGAATAAAGAGTGGTGGTTTTTCCCGAACCGGTGGGACCGGTGTTTAACATCATTCCAAAAGGTTTTCTACTGGCTTCTTCGATTATTCTTTGATCCTCGGCTCTTAAACCGATATCGTTTAGCGAAAACCCCCGCATATAGGAGGATAAAACTCTGACTACGATTTTTTCTCCGTCAAGGGTGGGCAGGATCGAGATTCTTAGATCGACTTGCTGACCGTTTTTATTATACCTGATGGAGCTGTCTTGAGCCGAAAAGTGATCGTCAATTTGAAGATGGGCTTGAACTTTTACCCTGTTTAAAATATTTAAATAATATTTTTTGGGAATACGTCCGGCTTCATGCAAAATGCCGTCTATTCTGAATCTTACCAGAACCTCTTTTCTTTTTGGTTCAAAATGAATATCCGAAGCGTTGTAAATCAAAGCGTCGTCAAAAATCTCGTCAATTATTTCGGGAATAACCCGCTCGCTTTCTTCGATAATTTGGGCAAATCTGGTTTTTAAGGATTTTCGATAATAAATCATCATCGAATCAATGTCTTCCGGCAACGAATAAGCGACAAAAATATCCCTTTTGGGAAACAATTTGCGCACTTCGTCAAACCAAGCTTCATTTTCAGGGTTATCGGTAGAAATCACAATTCCGTCCTGATCCTCCATAAAAAAGATAATCCGATTTTTTTTCGCTATTTCCTCGGGGATTCTTAAAACCTCATCCCGAGAAGGAGGATTGGAGTTAATATCGGCATAAGCCAATTCATAGTGTTCGGCAATGGCTTGGCCCAAAAGATCTTTATTGATAAAATCATTGACCAAAAAATATTCGACCACGGAAGTATCTCTGGATTTGGCGTATTTTCTCGCCGGCTCTAGATCCTCTTTGGAAATATAATTTCCTTTAATCAATATTTCTTCGATTTTTTGATCGGGAATTGTAAAATTTTGAAGCATTTATTTTTATTTTTAACTCATATCAAGCTTGTATTTAAAATACTTTATAATTTTGCATTCTAAAATAAATTTTTTATATTATCCCCGCACCGCTGGGATAATAGCCCGATTTTATTAAAAAACTCGATATGACTTGTTTCGTTTAAATTCGCACTATCAAAAATTTTTATAGCGCTACCTAAACATTGGCCATCGTCCTTTTAACTCTTTCCACAATGTCGGAAATGGGGACGTCGGACTTTACAAAATAATCGATGGCGCCTAATTCTTTTGATTTTTCGGAATCCTCCTTTTGACTTAAATTGGAAACTACAATAACCCGTACTTTGATGCCTTTGGAATTTATCTCATTTAAAACTCCAAAACCATCCAAATTGGGCATCACCAAATCAAGCAACATCAAATCAAAATTCTCCTTTTCCAAAAGTTCGATCGCTTCCCTGCCATCCAGTACACTTTTGGCCTCAAAACCTGCATGTTTTAATTTTAACTCCAACGCTCTGGCCAGCGGTTTCTCGTCGTCCACAATTAAAATTTTTCCTGTCTTTGCCATAAATTTTTCGCCTGAAATTAAAGTTTTTCTTTATTATTTAAGATTATACAATATTTTATGGAAAGTGACTAATTAATCGAATTAAATCATGTAAAATCAAACCGAAAGCAGATACGTTTACTCATTTAGAAATCAAACCATAATCACAGTAATTAATTATTAAAAACTGTGAGAAATGGATAAAGAATTTCAAATGAGTAAACAAACCAAAAGAGAAC
>WJJX01000102.1 GCA_014729445.1 Candidatus Moraniibacteriota bacterium
AAAGTATACAGGCCAATCTTCGAGGAATCGGCGTCATATTTTATCGGAAAAAAAGCGTTTTTATAATCCGGACAATGCTCTCTTATATACGACAAAGCCAAAAGACGAAAAGTCTGGCCATTACCGTCCACAGACTGATGATTCAAAATCCCCAAAAAATAAATCAAAACCGTCAGCCTAAAAACCTTTTTATTTCTTATAATCTCGCTTCTTTCGCGCTTGATTCGGGCTTCCTGGTCATCAACGAAGCGATAAAACTCGTCAATAAAATAATTCTTCAAATAGAAACAACTCACCAAGCCCGGCGCATTGACCGCTCTTACAAATTCCAAGGGATCATGGCCGTGGATGTTGGGAATACCGTCAAAAATTTTTTTCCTCACAAAAAAAAATCTCTGCTTTAAAGATTTATCCTTGCAAAAATCAAAAATCCTCTCCTCGGCCAAAAACTGATTCAAACCCCTCCTATACCTTATAAGCAAAGATTCGGCATCAATCGCTTCCTCTTTATAAAACATAATCTTTTTATTTTTTTATAAATAAACCTTAAAAACTGCACAAAAATTAGCTCATTCATAATTATTCAATCTTTTAAAACAACCTTATGTCAAATTTTAAACTACCCCTAACTTTACCGGTCAGACTCTGTTTGAGAGGCAGACCCATTAGCTTCTAAATAACGCTCCACTAACTTAATTAAATCCTTATAAGCTCCTTCAAAATCCAGTTTACTTTTTCTCCCCTCTTTCGAGGCTTCATACCTTTTGTTTGTTTCCTTCTCGGCCGCCTCTAAAATCGTATTCAGCCTGTCTAATTGAAAGTATTCTCCATCAATCAACCAGCCGGCTTTTTTATAGATATTCTTAGAACGTAGCTTTATTTTTTTATAATTATTCTTCAATTCTTCATAACTAATCTTTTCATCAGGACTAATTTTTCCCTTAAAAGATCCCTGCTTAAATCTTTTTCTAAAATCTTCTTTCACTTCTTCCGGCAATTCCAAATCAGGCGCTTCAAGGTTTTGCTTGTATTTTTCCTTCATAGCCTTAACAGCCAGACCCTCCTTTATCGATTTTATCAAATCTTCAAGGTGCTGTTTTGAATCCCTTATAGAACCATACTCCCTTCGCCTCTTATTATAAATCACATCTAAGTATCTAATTTCCTTTTCATAACGTTCACGCATCTCATCTAAGCTTGTACTTCTACTTCCTAAAAAATCTTTCATAGCTTGATCCACTTGGACGTCATTATCTTCAGCGAACTCCATTAAATCAGCTTTTGTAAAAGTTTCTTTATCTTTATCAGAATCATTAATCTCAGATTTTTCTGTTGTTTCCTCTAAAGACATTTTTTTTGGCCCTGTTGATGCTTCATCGATTTTATTTTTTCTTGAAAGCTGCTCTTTAACCCATGCGGAAATCGCCGCAAAAGCGATTTTCGCCTTTGATTTCAAAGACTCTTTCCCTTTCTCTAGCTTATGCTTCAAATGACCCTTGATCAATTCTTTCGTGGATTCAGATCCTCTCGAGTTAGAGAAATTTGTAGCCTCCTGCTTCTTCAATTGCTCCAAAGGCTTCCCCTTTGGCAAAGGCAGGAAAGGAGGGGCGGCATCCCATTTGGTCTTAATCTCTTCCGGCACTTTAATTTGAAACTCCTTATGAGTGCTTGATTTATCCAGAATTTTAAAGGCTACAGTTTCTAAGCCCTCTTCTCCAGACTCCGGTAAGGAAACCAGCTTTATGTTATTATTATCCAAAAGCCTCTTAGCATTTCCACTGGTAAAAAGAGCCGTTTCGTCAGGCTCCAAAACACCAACAAAATCTTTCCCGTCTTTGGTTAGCATATAACCACTTTCCAGCACCTCCCTTGTCAAAGGATCAACTATATCAGTTTCTACCAAATCGTACCCCGGAGGCAATTTGTAAGAGATACCCTCAACCACCTTCGATTTTCCTCCATCCAAAGACAAATAATTATACTGAGAGATAACCCTTACATCAAAGCCTTGATGTTCTAGTTTAAGAATAGACTGCGCATCCAACTCACCGGATTTCGGATCAAGTCGAATATCATCCATCACCGAATTATTTTGAGGATCAAGAATAGAATAAACACCTTCACCTGATTGACTCAAGCTATAATCCCGCGGCAGTCTAACCGCATTCCCTTTATCCCCTATCTTAAATTTCTCTCCTTCTCCAAAATCCGCCCATTCCAAATACTCATCCGGAACCCTCTCGGAAATTTGTTCTCCAACCCATCTGGAAATCTGCTCAAAAGTACTCAGTTTAGGAACTTGATTACTCTGTTCGCCCCTCCGTGATTTGGATAACCAATCCCATTTAATTCCCTTGGACTTCAAAAAATCGTCATAGAATCGTTTAATAAAGTCACCGACCTCGCCGGCATGAATATATTTGGCGATTCCTTGACCGGCCAAACCAAACATTACCCCGCCAACAATGCCATAAAGCGCGGCCTTATTAGCTTCGCTTTTCGTAAGCTCTTTAATAATTCGTTTTTTAGCATTAACTCCTTCGTCCCCTCCTTCCTGAAACAATTTTTTGGTTACCGACCTCAAAGAATCTTGAAAAGCATCATCGAAATTTTCAAACTCCTGACTTTCTCCGTCAACTCCAGCAATATTTATTGTTTTACCATCTTCAAACAATTCCTTTAAGTCCGCCTTGGCTGTATATCTTGCCATATCAAGCTCAGATAATTTTTCAAACTCCTTTCCTCTTTCGGGATAACTTATTAAATCAACCTTCTGCAAATCGGAAACATTAATCCTGGCCTCAATCTCGGCTAAAGTTTGAAAAGCCTCACCTAATTTTGAAGAATATTTTGAAGAATCCAAAGCTTCACTTTCATTTGTATTCCTAATCACAGCTAAATCAGACTGCAAGCTCTGGATCAAATCATCCACCGGTTTGGTTTCAAATCGACCTTTTTCCAGCAGCTCTCTTCTCTTGCTGCCTTCTTCTATTTCTTTACCGCCCTTGGCCATTTCTCGAGAATGAAAAGCCAAATCCCGCTTGGTTTTTTTTGCGGACCCGACCGAAAATAAAAATCCGCCCAATAAAGCCGAACCGCCAAAAGTGGCTAGACTAGCCAGCTTACTCCTAGAAAGACTTTTGATTAGGCCCAGAGATAAAGCATAAGCCCCCGCCGTCGCCAAACCCAAATTTTCAGCTTTGATAAAACCGCTGATCCGCCATACCTGCATTATATGAAAAAGCCTGTTGATTTTTTCGTCGATTTTTTCGACATTCCCGCCACTTTCGGTTCTAACCGCATGCTTGGCCCGGCCAAGCACTATTTCGATTTTATTCAAAGCCTCTTCCATTTTAGAGCCCTGCTTCACCGCTGCCCTTACATTTTGGGCAATCTCTAAAATATTATCCGCATAAATCATCCCGCTTCCCACCATCTCGGGATATTTTTTTTTCATTTTTCGCCAGAGTTCATCCTTGGCCTGACTAATATCATCGAACTCCCTTAATCGATTTGAAGCTATTTTGAGAACCAGTCCTTTAATTTCCTGCTTCATTTTTTCCGCCTTTCTTGCCTTAATTCTATCCCCAAATGTTCCTGTTTTTTTACTTTCCTCGCTCAAATTCATTTTTTTCTCTCCGGCAGCTGTATGAACAGCCTCCTCATAGTCTTCAAGATATCTATCGATCAAAGTTTGCATCACGCTCGTATGCATTTCATCTCTCTTCTCTTTATCTAGATCTGCATAAATATTCCTGCGCTCCTCCATCTCATCTCTGGCCTCATGCTTAAATCTAAGCCTTCGATAATCGGCCATTATCCCATGACCCCAAATTTTTCTAAGCTTTCCCTTTAATCGATACCATTTCCATTTATCCAGCTCTTTCTTCTCTTCCGTCATTTTTTCATTAGCCACATCACCCGCTTCGCGTTCGGCAATATCGCCCGCTCCGACAAAAACAAGCTTCTCCATTAAATTCTCTGGATCCTCCATAAATTATTTAAAAAAGTTTAGCATTATTTACCGATATAAAGACGTTTAAAGTCAAGCAGGACTCGGTTTAACAAATCCGCCTTATTGGATACATTCTTATCCACAAACTTGACTATCCCGCCGGTATCGTTGTTAAAAATCAATTTTTCCAATTCCTCCAATTGTTCAACCGGAACAACATTCAGAATCTCCGAAATAATACGATTAATCAATCGATTTGTCAAGTCAAATCTCAATTCTCTGGCGATTTTTTCATCCAACTTGTCAAAACCTTTGGCTTTGATTAAAGCTTCAACAAACAAATCAAGCTGCATCGCCAAATTATTTTGTCTTTTTATATCCATTTTTATTTTTCAGAATAACTCAAATTTCTTACATTATACATCAATTTATTTTTTTTAAAACCCCCAGTCTCCGACTTTACCTAACCACACTTCCGTTTAGAGCGCCCCCCTCCAATTCAATTAAAACCGGTTTGGAATCGGATCCGTTATCGACCGCCATAATCATCCCTTCGCTTTCTTGGCCAAACATTTTTCTGGGTTCCAAATTAACCAAAAAAGGAAACTTTTTACCCACAAAAAAATCGGGCTCGTAAAATTCCGCCATTCCCGTCAAAACGGTTCGCTTAAATTCGCCAAAATCAACCATCAATTTAATAATCTTATCCGCGCCCTCCACTTTTTCGGCCCTAATCACCTCGCCGGCCCTGATATCCAGCTTTAAAAAATCGTCTATTTTTATGATTTCTTTCATGGTAAATAAAAATTATTTTTAAAATCTTCTTAATTAAGCCACTAATCTCCTAAAACCGATCCATCCTTGCCCCGAACGTCCCTGTCCCTCCGATCCGCAGGGAACCTATATTTTATCCAGACTTAATTCGAGGGCTCCTCAACTTAACTACATTTTTTAACCGCCGCCTCAATTCTTCGAATCGACTCCTCCTTTCCCAAAACCCAAACACATTCAAACGGACTCACGCTCTTTTTTTGACCGCTCAAGGCCACCCGAAGCGGCCACAAAAACTCCCCGCGGTTTTCACCCGCGGCTTCAAGCAAAATTTCGGTAATTTTATCTAGATTCTTTTTAGCCGATGAAAAATATTTTTTATCGATTTTTTCAATTTCCGTTTTGGCTTTTTCTAAGTTACCGCTAATTTCCTCATCGGTCATCTTTTTCCATCGAAGCAAATCTTTCTCAAATTTTTCCAAATCATAAATTAAGTACTCGATCTCCAGAAAAACATCACCCAATTTGCTTATCCTCTCCTTTTGAATTAGAGCAATTTTAGAGGCCTTTTCATAATCAAGTTTAACATTTTCCAAAAACTTTTGATTTTTTAAAATCTTTAAATATTCTTTGTCATCTAATTGTTTAATATAATAATTAGAAAACCAATCCAGCCTTTTATAATCAAATTTTGCTCCGGCTTTATTTAATTTCTTTTCATCAAACTGCTCTTCCAAATCTTTCAAGCTGAAAATTTCCTCCCTTGTTTTAGGATTCCAGCCAAGTAACGCAATGTAATTTAGAATCGCTTCCGGCAGATAGCCTTTTTTGCAAAAATCTCGAACCGAAACATCGCCATCCCGTTTACTCAATTTTTTACCATTCAAATTCAAAAGCTGCGGCAGATGGCCAAATTTCGGCAATTTATCCTTCCAGCCAAGCATTTCCCACAAAACAATATGCTTGGGCGTACTTGGCAACCATTCCTCGGCCCTGAAAATGTGACTAATTTCCATCAAACAATCATCGACCACCACCGCTAAATGATAAGTTGGGAAATTGTCGGACTTTAATAAAACCTGATCGTCAATTAAGTCACTCTCGAATCTCAGTTTTCCTCGAACCATATCTTTAAATTCAATAACCCTGCCTTTTGGAATTTTCATTCTAATCACGCATTTTTCTCCTTTTTCAATTTTCTTTTGAATTTCCTTGTCGGTCAAATCACAACATTTTCGATCATACATCGGCGCTTTCCCTTTTTTTTGCTGTTCTTTTCTCATTTGATCCAATCTTTCTTTCGAACAAAAACAATGATAAGCATCGCCTTGCTCAATCAATTGATCAACATATTTCTGATAAATCTCTAACCTTTTAGACTGAACATACGGCCCCTTCTCGCCTCTTTCGACAATCTCTCCTTTTTCATCCACCCCAACCACTCCTTCGTCAATTTTAAGCCCGGCCCAATTAAGGGAATCGATAATGTCCTTAACCGAATCTTTAACCAACCTTCCCTGATCCGTATCTTCTAATCTCAAAATAAAGTCTCCGTCATTTTTTTTAGCAAACAAATAATTAGTCAAAGCACTGCGAAGTCCTCCAATATGCAGATATCCCGTCGGCGACGGCGCAAACCTGGTTCTAACTTTATTGACCTTGCTCATATTTTAAATTCAATTTAATTATTGACTAAAAACCAAAATTCGATAACTTTAAGATAGTAAATATTAAAATAATTATCAAATAATTATGAACTCGCCTTACAAGACAAAAATCGGTCTCGAAATCCATATCCAGCCAAAAACCGAATCCAAAATGTTCTGCCGTTGTAAAAACGAATTCAATAATGAAAACCCCAATACAAGCATTTGCGAAATCTGCACCGGCCAGCCCGGAACTTTGCCCGCGGCCAATAAAAGAGCGATTGAAGCTATTATTAAAGCCGGTATCGCCTTAAATTGTGACATCACAAGAAAAGTCCACTGGGACCGGAAGCATTATTTTTATCCCGATCTCCCCAAAGGCTATCAATTAACTCAAAACACCACTGCGCTTTGCCAAAAAGGCTTTCTTGAATTTGATTACCTTGACGAAAAAGGCCGGACTCAAAACAAAAAAGTCCTGATCAACCGACTTCATTTGGAGGAAGACGCCGGCAAAGACACTCATCCCGAAGGAGCCGATTACTCGCTGGTTGATCTCAATCGTGCCGGCGCCCCCTTAATCGAACTTGTCACCGAGCCGGTAATCGAAAACAAAGAACAGGCGGCCGCCTTTTGTCGAAACTTACAAAAAATCTTTCGCTATTTGAAAGTCTCTGACGCGGATATGGAAAAAGGTCAGATGCGCTGCGAAGTAAACATCAGCCTCGGCCAAAATGGGAAAGACGGCACCAAAGTTGAGATAAAAAACATCAACTCCTTTAAAGGGGTCAGAAAAAGTATCGAATACGAAATCAAAAGACAAAGCGAAATTTTAAACGAAGGCGGCAAAGTCAAACAGGAAACCCGCGGCTGGAAAGCCCAGAAACAAATTACCGTCTCTCAAAGAGGCAAAGAAGACGCCCACGATTATCGATATTTCCCGGAGCCGGACATTCCAATTGTCAACATCACTGACGAATGGCTTGAAAAAATAAAATCAAGCATTTCGGAACTACCTCAGCAAAAAAAGGAAAGATTTATCAAAAATTTTAACATCAACGAAGACATCGCCAATTCGATTATCGGCCATCCCGACTTAGCCGAATATTTCGACAAAACAATCTCTGAACTGAAAGCCTGGTCGGCCAGCCAACCCGACAAATTAACCCAAAAGGAACTAGAAAAACTCTATAAGCTCGCCTCCAACTATCTGACCACCGAAATTACCAAAATGGTCTCCCAAGCCGGCCTCCAGTTCAAAGAAATTCCAATCACCCCGGAAAACTTTGCCGAACTTATGCTGATTATCCGCAATCGAGAAATCAATTCCTCAGCGGCTCAAAAAATTTTAAAAATAATGTTTAAAACCAAAGCCGATCCGTCCCAAATTATAGACGAACACAACTTGAGAATCGAAAAAAACGAAAGCGCTATCGAAAAAACGGTGGACGAAGTTTTAAAACAAAACGAAAAAGCCGTAAAAGATTTAAAACAAGGCAAAAATAAAGCTTTACAATTCTTAATGGGACAAGTAATGAAAAAAAGCGCGGACAAAGCCGATCCTAAAACTACAATAGAAATGATCAAACGAAAGACCGATTAATAAATTTAATCGATTAAAACCTGCAAAAACATGGCGGCAATTCCATAAAGAGGCGACGGCATTAAATACTACAAAAAAACATAAAAAAATCCTACTTCAAAGGTCAGTAAAACTTAAATATTATATCAAAAACTCTTTATTTCTTAACTTCAGCCTCTTTTTTCTCTTGCGGTTTTTCTTCAGGCTTTTCCTCTGACTTTTTTTCTTCTTTTTCTTTAACTTCAGCCTTGTCACTTTCCAACGGTTGAGCCGGCTCTTTAGATTCTTCTTGTTTCACCTCTTCAGCGGCCTCGGATTTAGCTTCGGCTTTTTTAGTATCTTTGGCCGGCTCTTGATCCTCTCCCTCTTTTTTCTTCTTTTTTGCCTTGATTTTAACTTTTCTTTTTTCTCCTTCGATAATTTTTTCATCGACCAGCAAATTGTAAGCCGTATCGCTGGGTTTAGCACCAACGTTCAACCAATAAAGTGCTCTATCGGCTTTTATTTGTCTTTTTTTAGCATGGGGATCGATCGATCCCAAAGTCTCCACAAATTTACCGCTTACCGCTCTAGCCTTTTCGGCTACCACCAATCTGTAAGTCGGTTTATTTTTTTTCCCCACTCTTTTAAGTCTGATTACCAACATAAACAAAATAAATTAATAAATAACACTAATAATTAGAAACATCCCAAATCAAAATTTTTCCAGCCGGGTCATCCCCGCATCACGGGCATAAGCCGGCTAAATGATTCCGCTCTAGGATAAGTCTTTTGCTTGTCAAAATTTATAAGCAATATATTATACTATGCATAAGATACTAATCCAATGTTTTATTTTAGTCAATCTTTATCGATCGATAAATCAAAAAATAAACCGAAAATTTCAATGTCAATCCTGCCTAAAAATTTTCAAAAAGCCAAAGAAATTCTTTCCAAATTTCCCGCGATGGGAGCGCGGTCGGCGGAAAGATTCCTAATTTATTTATTGAATAAAAACAAAAAAGAACTTCAGGAATTAAGCGACTCGCTCTCCAGGCTCGACCAAATCAAAAAATGCTCAAACTGCTTTTTCTTAACGGAAAACCAAGACCGCATCTGCGACATCTGCAAAGATAAAAATCGAAAAAAAGACATAATCTGCATCCTCGAGGATTCGCTTGATTTAATGGCCATTGAAAACAAAAATATTTTCCAGGGGCAATATCACGTTTTGGGCGGAACAGTTAGAATCGGTCAAAAAGACAATTCGCAAAATTTGACCGTTCAAGCTTTAAAAAAACGAATCATGGATAACAATGTTCAAGAAATCATCATTGCCACCAACCCCAACTCTTTAGGCGATGCGACCGCGGTATATTTAAAAGAAGAGCTTCAAAAACTGAAAAACTTAAAAATTACCCGAATCAGTAAAGGGATGCCGACCGGCGGCGATTTGGAGTATGCTGACAAAGAATCGCTGGAAGCTTCGATTGAAGGGAGAATCCGATTTTAAAAAAAATTATCCGATTTTTAAAATTTCAACTTGAGTGTAAGGCTGACGATGAGTTCTTTTTAATTTATATCTTTTTTTAGGTTTGTGTTTTAAAATCAAAACCTTATCGTTCCTGCCCTGTTTTAAAACTTTAGCTTGAACTTTAACATCTTTAACTAAAGGATTGCCGACTTTGGGTTTATTATCACCTTTATCGAACAGCAAAACCTCTTCAAAAGTTACTTTATCGCCTTCTTTTGCGTCAATTTTTTCGATTTTTAGAACCTTTCCCACCTCCACAGGATACTGCTTTGCGCCTGTTTTAATTACGGCAAACATAGAAAAAAATTAATTGGTTACAAACCTTTTTGTATCATTTAGAAGCTCCAAAGTCAAGAAAATCCTCTTTCCTTTGCTTTCCCTGTTTTATTTTTCTATAGAAAATATAAATAAAGATTATCCCAATTACAATTGGAACAAGCCATCTCAAAGGATTTGGAGAACAGGTGGGTAGACCCAAAATATCGGGATGATAAGGATCTCCAGTGGGTATAACCTTAAAATTTCCATATTTGCAATATAATTTAGGACATCCTGAATAATATTCCATAGACGAACAATATTCTTTCATGGATTCATATTGAAACGGTTTTATGAGATATACTTCTGCTTGATAAAACAAAACAAGAATTAAAAATATTATAAAAACTGTAGAAGAAAAAATATTGACAAAAAAAATAATTTTGTACCAAGAGCCCATTTTACCTTCAGTTTGGTAATTATATTTTTTCTTTCTATATTTAATAACCGACAAAATATAAAAAACGACTAAAATTAATAAAGAAATCAAAACAAAGAAAACAATAATAACCTTCGAAGAAAAGGAACCTATGCTAAAAAATAAGAAGGCTAAAAAGCAAGTAACTAATAAATTTGCAATAAAAATACTCATAATAAAATTCTTAAAATGTTTCCAGCGCCATTCTAAAAAGACAACTATAAATCAATTTGCCCAAATCCCTAAAAGTTTGTAAACTTTTATTAGCTCCATTTTACACTTTAATCAAAAAAAATGAAACTAAAAATCAAAACCAAAGCTTTGAGCCTGCCTTTAGTCAATTATGACACCCAAAGCGTACTGTTAACCTTAGGCGCGGTTTTCTGCATAAGCGCCGTGCCTTTAATTTTCGCGCATACCCCCCAAAATCAAATCATCACAGGCTCGCTGGTCAACCTTATTTTATTCGCCGCGGTGGCCAGACTGGGTCTTTTTAACGCTTTAATTCTCTGCCCAATCCCCTCTTTGATAGCCCTTTTAAGAGGTTTGCTTCCCGCAATGCTGGCCCCCGTTATCCCTATTATCATTCTAAGTAACGCGGTTCTAGTCATTGCCTTTCAGGTTTTAAAACAACGAAGCGGTATCACTAAAGTTGTCGCCGCCTCTTTTTTAAAAACCGCTTTCCTTTACACACTCGTAGCCCTTTTGTTTTCGGTTCCGGAACAATTCAAGTACATGATATCCTTAAATCAGGCCCTAACGGCCTTGATCGGCGGCACCTTCTTTTTGGGCTTAAATCAAATCAAACTAAAACAAAAATAATCTTTCATGAAAAACAAATATACTCTCTGGGGCCTGACCGCTCTGGGATCAATCAGTTCTTTTAGCGGCTGGATGGCTTTTTCGGCTTTTTATCAAAAAGAAGAATTATCCTGGTCGAATCTATTGATAAGTTTCATCATCTATCTGTTCATCGCTCTGATTCTGGCCGTGGTAGACTGGAAATATTCCTTAATTCTAAGCTCTATTGCTCTATTTCCCGCCATTGTAATCACCTTCAACTTTTCCATTGTTTTAATCTATTTACTGTCGATTTTTTTATTTTACAAAGGTTTAAAGAGAATCGAAAAAAACACCGAAAACTCAATCAAAATAAAAATCGGACGATCACTGTTAGTGGGTTATTCTCTCATAACTCTACCCCTCTGCTTGAACTTATCGGCTTCTTATTTTTACGAACTCAAAGAAAAAAAAGAACTCAATCAACTGCCGGATTTTGAAATTCAGATCCCTGAAAAACTCACCACCAGCCTCTTGAAAATCTTTAAAAGCTTCTTAAAAGAGGACTTCTATATAGAAGACACTGATCAAACCATAGAAGAATACATAAGGGTTTATGTGGAAAAAGAAGCCCAGAAAAAGAATTTCGACCAAAACTTGCTTGACCTTAATCAATCCAACATAGCTTTAGCCAGGCAAAATTTCGCCGAACAATTTGAGATCGAGGTGGAAAAAAACGAAAAAATATCCAGCGTTGCAAACAAGATAATCAATAAAAAAATAAACGATAATTTCAATTCTCTAAAAGAGGAGAATAAAGACATTCCCATCTGGGGATTAACTATCGGTCTTTTCTTTACAATAAAAACCATAACCTGGATTGCGAGAATCCCTTTAAGTTTTCTGGTCAGCTTGCTTATAAGGGGAGCGATCAAGCTTAATCTATTAACAATTGTTAAAAAAACCGTTAAAGTTGAACGATTAAAATAAAGAGCAAATTTCAATCTTTAGAAAACCGACTATTTTTATTCCGACCTCATTTTAACATATTCTCTAACGCCTTCTAAAGCGTAAAAACTATTTACAATCACGATCTTGTCGCCCTCGACAAAATAATTTATCGAAAAATCGTCGTTGTTAGGTAAATTAACATATCTTACCTCCTCGAATTTACTGCTATCGTTAAATTGAAGTTCATCGGGATTTTCAATTTTTATGTTTTCATAAAAAAACAAGAAATTACCAAGATCTTTTGCCATGGTTTCCTCCCACTTTCTCAAATTTTCTTCTATCTTGTCCGGATCAGAATATTTTGAATCGATTATAATCCCGATACTCAAATCCGATTTGCCTTGAGAGTTCACAATCGGGGTTAGGATAAAATAATAATCCTCCCCAAAAAGATACTCCAAATCCTCGGAAATATTTAGATCAACCCTTTCGGCGAATTCGAAAAAATTAAAGCTGTCTCCTTTTTCATCAAAAAAAACAAACTCGACAATTTTATCCCCTTTTTCTATCTTGCTGTGATAAAAATCAATCACATTCAAAGGATGTTTATCTTTGGCCACCAAAATATGCTTCTTATATTCAGTATCCTTGGGCAGCTCCACCTCTTGCTCCTCCGGCGGCGACGGGATCGATTCCGGCTCTGCTTCAGGCTCCGGCTCTGCTATAGGCTGGTCCTGTTCTTTTTTCAGAAAAAACTCCGAATAAAGATACAAACCTCCGGCAATAACGGTCAAAAGAATCACAATACCCAAACCATAACTTATAATCCTTTTCATTTCCCCATCTTCTTGACGTTTATCAAATCCTTGATTCGAATAGGCCCCAAACTGATTATTTTGGCTCCTATTTGGATTCTGTTCATAATTGAATTGATCCCTGGACTGACGATGGTCGGACGGAGACTGTCTATTAAAAGAAGAGGGATTTCTCAAATCAGCCCTATTGGAGGCGGATTCTTTCTCTTCAGCTAAATTACGTCCTCTATACGCAGGATCGACCAAACCCCTGTTCTTTCTTCGCTCCAAATCCTCTCTTGAAATATTAAAATTTGGCATATTAAAATTTATTTTTATTTTATCGAAAAATCAAATCAAGATTTCATCTCTCACATTATACAAGCTAACTCGATCTTTGACAAAAAATTAAAAAAAAACTTAAAATCCAAAATCATCTTCGCTTTAAGGTTAATTATTAAATTTCGCCTTGAAGTCTGTCATAATTTAAACTTTAATTGAATTTATAATTCGTTTTAGTTAGTATGACAGATTATAAAAACAAAAATTTCTTGTAGTTGAAACTATGGATGGATCGGCTGGCAACCTGCTTTTAAAATTTTTTATTCCGTGATATTATATTTCACACTAGAAAGTCCTTTTAAGTTTTTTTATAAAAGCTAAAAACTTTATTCCAGATTCCAAAAGTGAAATCGATTTATAAAATATTGTTTAATAAAATATTTAAAAAATAAACTTAATAGCAATTATAAAGCTAAACCAAATTTATTTTTCCAAATAATCTATAAAAATATGGAAGAAAAAAGAAACAAGGAACTTCAAAAAAACAAGGATGAAAACCCCCGGGTAAAACAAATTCAAGAAGACTATTTCAAAAGCCGACCTAAAAAAAGAAACCCCATGTTAAAAAAAAGAAAAAACAGAAGATTAAATCAAGACAACTGGATTTCTTATGCTTATTGGATCCTAGGCGGCCTGGCGGCTATCTCGATTATTTACGTAATCGGCAATCTTCTTACCACCAAAGGCGTAGCGGCCAGATTAATTTTTCAGGAAGGGCCTGTATATATAAGAAAAGGACCGGATGCTCAAGAAAAACAAGTGGACACCGATACAAAACTCAAGAAAAGAGACCAGGTTATTACACGGGAAGGCGGAAGAGCCATTGTCAAATTTGAAGACGGCAGCTTGCTGAGACTTAAAGAACAATCGAGAATCATCTTATCCGCGGACGGAGACGACATCATCATCCTCCAAAGCGACGGCAGTATTTATCACCGAGTGGCTAGAAAAGAAAAAGGTAAATATAAAGTCAGATTAACCGATGTTAAAGGTATAAATCATCCCACCATCGAAGCTTTGGGAACAGCTTTCTGGACAGAGAGAACCTCGAATTCCGCAATCTCGGTCGGCGTGGTTGAAAGCAAGGTTAAATACTATGAAGAGGACAATCAAAAAAATATAGAAGTGGACGAGGGTGAAAAAATAAATATAACGCCGGATAAAAAAAACAAAACAGAGATCACCAGCGAAGATCTTTCGGAAACCTTCCTTAATTGGAATATCCAGCAAGACGAAAAAATGGAACTTTCCATGAGTTCTGTTATCCGCCTTAAATACTCCAATATCCAAAACGAAAATCAATTCGAAGACATAGACCAAGAAGAGGAAAATCCAACGGATTCCCTGAAAGAAGGAGATGGCACGATTACTCTGGAAGCCGCCAAAAAAACCAACGGTATAGAGCTGACATGGGAAGTCCAGGATGTTGAAGCGCCAGACGGCTTCAAAGTTTTAAAAGGACCTGACAAAAATCCAAGTTATCCCGGCAACAGTTTTTATCATTCAATTAAATCGTCAAGCAGCAATTCTTTTGTTTGGGAGGTTACGGACGGCAAAAGCCACCACTTCCGGGTTTGTATCGTAGACGCCTCAAAGGACTGCGAAATCTACTCAAACGACGTTGAAATAACAGCGGAAAAATCAGACGAACAAGAAGCTAAAGAAAACTGCGAAGAATCTGACGGCAGCTGGGACGAAGAAGATAAAAAATGCGATTGTCCTTCCGACAAAGAGCTCGAAAACGGAAAATGTGTAGAAATAGAGGACGAGGACGAAGAGGAAGATGATGATGAGGAGGAAGAAGACGACATCGATTACGCCGAATCCATTTCCCTGGAAGGTTCAAGTCCAGACGAAGGGGAAGCCAAACTTGAATGGTCTATAAGCGGAGGCGAAGCTCCGGACGGATTTATAATCGTTCGAGATGACGATAAAAACCCAAGCTATCCACAAGATAAAAAAGTGCAAATCTCTGACGAAGACGACCGAAAATATACCTGGGAGGATTTGGAGGAAGGTGAAACTTATCACTTTAGAATCTGCGCTTACAACTCCGAAGACGACGTATGCGAAGTTTACAGCAACGATATTGAAGTAGAAATAGAGAAATAGACGACTAAATCAACTTCTATCTCTATTCCAAACTTTGAATTTTTTAGAAGTTTTGCTATATTCTTCTTATATTCCAATAACAAACCGGCCAGGGTAGCTCAGATGGTTAGAGCGTGGGACTCATAAGCCCGAGGTCGTGGGTTCAATTCCCACCCCTGGTACAAATATTTTCATTATTTCATTATTTTACGAATCTTCTCCCAATCGATGCCATAAATCTCCTCAATTTCTTTTAATTTCTCCTGGTAATTGACTAAGCGAGGACATAAGATTTTTTTCTTTCATATTTACTATTTTTGCTTCTTTTGCGTAAGAAGAAGGAATTTCAAAAGATGTTAAAATAGCATCCTTAATATTTTCATCTAATTCTTTTTTATTTTTACCATAAGTAATTATAGAACCATGCTCAAAATTAGTGCTCTTTGCTACAATAAAACCATCTTCTTTTTCATATTTAAAATTAATCTCTTTATAATTTCTAAAATAATCATGAAGCTCAAGAAGCTCCCTTGGAACAAATTCCTTGCCATTGAGCAACTTTATCAAATAATCTTTTAATTGCTACTTCTAATTAATACTTTAAGCGTTAAATTTATATATTTATATTAAATACTTGTCAACTTTTTTTTAATTATAAACAATTTTAAATATAAAATCTATTCAACATTAAATCATGTAAAATCTTAAATTCAATTCAATAAAGACTTAACTGAAAAACAAATAAAAAAATACCAGACCCTTTTTGAGCCATACTATGGAAGAAAATTCACTAAAAAAGAAGCAATCGAGGCAGCCAATAATTTTATCGGTTTTTATGATTTACTTTACAAAATTGATAAAAGAATTAAATCAAAAAAGAAATAACCAACATTGTTATTCAACGAACGTCTGCTTTACTCTCTTCGATTTAACCAAATATAACCCCCAAATCAACAAACCTAAAAAACTCTTAAAAACTGCACTAAAATAATCATCAAGTTCATTTATATAATCAGATATTAAAATAAGTGAAACAACATTTAAAAATAACGCAAACGAAAAGTAAATAATGCAGTATTTTTTGAATCTTCTATTTTTCTTAAAATATAAATATAGAATGTAAGCACCAAAAAGAGCAATAGACAGGGTACTTACAAAATCAAATATTAACAAAATTGGATAATTTTTATAAATATCAAGGATAAAAAATATCTCAAAAAAATAATAAACATTCGCAACAAAGCCAACAACCAAATTCAAACCCAATAAAATAAGCCATCCTTCTAAACCTTTATATTGCTTTTCCTCTCCACTTTTATGCTGAGCTTCATTACTTGCCTTAACAATATTTGATTTATCCGGCTTTGGCTTTTTTGTAACGTCCTTTATTTTTTCCTTTTCCACATTAATCTTAATTTTTTCTCCACAACTACTACAATATTTTGCGTCATCACTCACTTTTGAGCCACACTTTCCACAAAACATTTTTTAATATTAATAATTATTTTTCATTTACTACAATCTTACATTAATTACCTACATTTTCCAATCATAAAATAAAACTGAATTTTAAATTTTTTCATTGTTCCCTCGTTGTTCGGCTCACCTCCTTCTTGATTTTTTATCTCAATCTTTAAACTTTTTCCTCTGTTCCCTCTCTGTTAAATTAAAATTCTTCATCAAATCCTAACAACACTTAAACCAAATAATTTCTTAGACAAGAAAGCTTTGTTTTGATTTAATAAAAATAAATAATTACACCCCAAAAACAAAAAAATCCATCCATTAACCGAAATAATCCGTGGATTCAAAACATTTTCATCCAGAAAAATAAATGATTATTTGAAATCAAAAAAATTTTCAATCAAATTCCAATGGCAACGGTCATACCATGACCACATCATCAGGAATCAAAATTCTTACGAAAAAATTAACAGATACATTAAATACAACCACCTAATTAGGCACTGATAATCTAAACAAAAAAATTGACAAAATAAAAATATTCTTTTAAAATATCGCTAAACAATCAACAAAATAATAACTCTAATAATGTCCAAACGAGAAAACACTCCAAGCATAGAAATGACCGAAAAAAGTCCTGAACCATTTCCCCGCTATTCCGAGATAAAAAAAATTTTTGATGAGGTCTTGGACAAAGAAAAAGCTGTTCTTATTTTAGTGGGACATAAAGGGGATCATGTCAAAGGACTAATAGATATGGGTCTTTTAACCGAAGATATGCCTTTAGAATTGATGGCTGTCGGTAAAACTTACGGAATGGAGCATTTGGCGAAAGAACATATACTGCTTCATGGCAGCGGCGAAGCACCCGAATATAGCCAATATGAAGGGATTTTTCATGATTTGCAACCATGCGAGCATAAGACAATCATAGAAACAATAGAAAAGGCAGCAGAAGAAGATAAAAAAGTAATAATTTTAGCTCCTTTCCCGAATATATCATTAGAAGAATGGCTTGAAAATGAAAACGTCATGATAACTTGTGCCAGCCCGGAGCAATTTGTTTCAGTAGAAAATAAAAATACTTTTTCCCAAATAGCCGAAAAAGCCTTTCCTGAAAATGTCATACCTTATGAACTTATAAATCCGAAAGAAGAACATAGTTTTTCCGATTTATGTAAAAAACTGAAAGCTGAAAAGTTGGTTGTTCAAAACAGTGTGTCCGGCGGTGGAGACGGGACATTATTTGCCAGAAACCAAGAAGAGCTGCAAGCAGCTATTGAAAGATTTGATAGAAGTAGCGAAAATAGCGACGAAAAAATAGAATTAAAAATAAGTCGGTTTCAAGAAGGATATGAAAGCAACGGACAAGCATGCGTCATAAATGGAAAAGTATATGTTGATCCGCCTTCCCACAAACCGGTTGGTTTAGAAGCTGCAGGATCAAGTCCGGCTAGCGGCAGCGGAAATGACTGGACAAACAGTTTTCCACCAGAACTTTTGAATCAATACAAGGAAATCATGGTTAAAACCGGAGAACATTTGTATCAAGAATATGGATATCAAGGAATTTTTGGAGTTGATAGTATTTTCGATTTAGAAAACCAAACATTATGGCCCCATGAAATTAACCCTCGAACTCAAGGCACTACTCCATATCAAATATATAACGCAAGAATGGCCCAAAGAATACCAACAGATATAATTAGCTATCTTGCTCATTTTGCCGAAGCAGGATTGATTGAACAGAAAAAACTTGAAAGAATTCTTCCAAATCCTGATAAATATAATGAAAAATCAATCGAATCCCCTGGTTGTTGGTACATAAAATTATCTAACCGTGGAGGAAAACCGGGGCATGTTATAGAAGATATGTCCGGTGTGTTTGAATTAAGGGAGAAAGGATTGATAAAAAGACCTGACAAAAAGGAAACAGATGTTATTTCAAATAGGGATAAAAATCTTGTCGCATTACGAGGACCAGCCAAAGGAAGTAGGGTTGAAAAAGGCTTAACCCCCTTTGCTTATGTCTTTGGATCCGGTTTCTCCGTATTTCAAAAAGACAATCCCGAAATGACGGAAACAGGAAAAAAATTGTTGGATCTAGTATACGAAAAATTTATAAAATCTAATGACTAGAAATTTAACTGATTAAAATCATTAAATCTATATTCTTTTTAGATCTTCTTTTTTAATGATTTGTAATGCGGAATCCCCTTCTTGCAATATATGAGTTGGAGAAATCTTGAACAAAACACCCTCCTCTTCTGCTTTTACTTTGATAATTCTTTCAATATTGCTACTTGAATATAATTCAAAAAGCACATCGCCCTTTTTGAATTGTTCACCTATTTTTTTCACATATTTAGCAAACCCGGCTTTAGGTGCATAATAACTCTTGTTTTCTTCAAAAACATTTACATCCACTGCTTTTTTAACTGTTCCAGCAATAACTTTCGTATATTTGAATAAATTCAATAAAGAATCAACGCACTTAGCCACATTATCATAATTATAATCATCATGACTTCCGCATTCTATAGCTACGTTCTGCATACTAAGATCAGAACAAGCCTGATTTAGTGTTCCGCTTTTGCCGGTAATTTCACTTTTCAATATTTGGTTATATTTAAAACCTAAAACTTTTATTAGGTCTTTACTCTTATCGTCTGCATATATTCCAAATGGTTTGCTTTTTCTGGAAGTGTGAAGGTCGATGATAATTTCGTGTTTTCTGGCTTCATTAAATATCTTATATGCCAACATGGAAAATAGATTTCCCGTTTTATCACCTGGAAAAAATCTATTCCAATCGGCTCCGTTGTAATAAGAAAACTTACCACAAGTATAAAAATAATTCCTTTGCTGCCAGCTATACGGATTGCAAATTGGGATTATGGTAATAGCCCCGTTCAGTTTTTTATTTTTGATTTTTTTAATTAGTTTATGCAGTATCCAATAGGTAATTTCTCCTCCATGTATGCCTCCCTGTATATATATTTTTGGAGCACCGCTCCCCAGGCGATAACCGTTAATATCAACATCGTTGCCGGCTATATCTTTGCTCAAATTTATTTTAAAAGTTTTCATAAGGATTATTTACGAACAGGGACGATTGAGAATCTATAAATAAAATTCTTTATTTTTTCTTCTCTAAATCTATCATTGTAAGGAAAAATGTCAAAAACCCCTATCTAATCCTAATCCATCTCATCGAAAAGTCTATTTGAAACTTCATCCAGCTTATTCCTCCCATAAAAAGAAATCACAAGCCCAACCATGTGAACTTCATCCCCCAACTCCTCTAACGAATCACCGGATTCAAGATCTTCTAGCTTTCTATTTTCAATAAAACTATTCACTTTATCAATAATTTTTTCTGATTCCAGACCAAGAAAATCTTCAACATTTCTTTCCCTAAAATAAGCCAATGCTTTTTTAACCAACTCCAACTCATTCAAAAAACGCTTCTTTTTTTTCAACACTTTTTGATTGTAATGCATTCCCGAAAGCCCTTTGCTAAACAATCTATCCCTTTCCAAATCAAAATAATAATCCAATTCTTTTTTCTCCCTTTCGGACAATTTTCTAATCTTATGCTCTCTATTAACCAACAAAGAAACTTCTTGATATTCACCCGATTTATCGGATTTTTTACAAATAACTGTAATATAAGGAACACTTTTCCTTTCAATCCCGCTTTTTTCAAATCTCTCAGGCTCTTCAATTGATAGAGGATCAAGATCCTCGGCCTTCAAAATTGAATGATTAAGCACGTTTTCTAACTTCATTCCATTATGAATTTGCTCCTCATCGTAAATCTTGCCAATAGGAACAGTCAAATGACCGCGAGGGATTTCTTTGGTAATTTTACCCTCTCTCATTCTAACAACGTTAAACCTGCCCCTCGGAGAAAGCAAAACCCCACATCTTTCAAGCACAATCTTTTGTTCTCCTAATTTCCGATATTTCTTTCTGTTATCTCTAGAAAACATCTTATAAGCATAATATCCGATCGGAAAATGCCTTCCCGGATCAAACATTCTACCAGTTTCTCTGGATAGTTCTCTTTCTTTCTTTTTACTTATATAATTACCACTTAAAACCACACGCGGCAGTTTTCTTATGATTGGAATATGCTTATCATCTACACTTCTCGTAATTAAACATCTACCCTTAAAAGAAGGGACAGATCGTTCAAATAATTGAATAACATCCAGTATGTTCTTTTCACAAATCTTGTCTTCCCAAGACACCGGGTCCGAAGCATAGAACAAGGAAACATCCCCCTGCATTTTTTCACCATAGAGAGACAAGAGCTCACAAAGTTCTTCATAAGTCACACTTTTTCGAACTCCCTTCGAAGCATCAAGCCCGCACAAAGGACAACCATGCGGACAACCAAAATCCAACTCCAAACTTGTCGCGTTTCGAATCAATAAAGCCCTTTCCGCTTCACAAACATTCTCCAAACCAAAAGGAAGCTCAGAAGAAACTTCTCGAGCTCCCCGATATATCTTCCTCTTTTCCTCAATCAATTCCCCAAACCTTTTATCGACCTCTTTTTCACTCCACTTCAACCAATCATTTAAAAAAGCAGTTAAATCTTCATGTTTTCCCACCTCCTCCAAAAAAGCGTCTAATTTTTCATTTTTCTTTAAATCTTTTAAATAATCCAACAATTCTCCGGGCGGGAGCCCGATCAATTCGCCTCTTGTCATATTTTCAAAAACGACCTACCGATCTTCGCCTGTATCAATTACTTTATTTTTTTCGGCTTTTTTTTCTGGTAAGCTCATAATCCCTAATTATTTTATTCACCTTCTTTTTATAATCGCCAAGCGACTCAAATTCCTCCTCGATTTCAAGGATTTTTTTAATATTATCCTTTAATTTTCCAATTTTAACTTTCTTGTCCATCATTATTAAAATATAAAAACTAATCCCGTATGATTATATCTTATGATCTAAATCTTGACTACTGTCAACTTTTAAAAAAATATCCCTTCCTAACTTAAAAAAATTAAACTATAATAATAAAAAATAAAAATATTAACCTAAAAAGATGCAAGAAACAAACATTAACTTTGCTTCCTCTCCGAACCCGCCGGAAGAAAAAAAAGCAAAAAACAAAAAAATCCTGATTTTCTTAATCGGATTTATTGTTTTCTTTTTTGTAGGAGCGGTTATTCTAGCGTTCTTCATTACTCAAAACTCAAAACAGGCCAGCAAAAGATTAGCTGCCGAAAGCGATGAAGCCCAAACAAAACAAGAAATTGTAAGAGAAATCAAAGAAGAAAATATCAATCAGGAGGCGCTGCTTAAATTCGCCAAATATGTCGATGAAAATTCATCTTTTAATCCAAGTCTGCCCGAATACACAATTGCCGTTAACGAATTAAACAACCTGGCCGATTTCGAAGCAGCCAATCAAAAAAAATTCTCCAATTCTTTGCTCAATTATTTAAGCGAAAATCATTTTGTAATCACCAAAAACAATGACAAATTCTATGGCGACGACCCCACTCAAATCACCTCTCGAAACGACGACTGGGGCAAGCTATATAGCGAAATCGCCGGCTCCAGAAACGAAAACTATCGAAAGCCGGAAAACGCGGTTTACATTTCATCGGATTCCGTCTTGCATTTTTATCACCGTTTAATTGAAAACGAATTCGAATATATAGAGGTCTTAAACTTTTATCCGAATCTCAAAAAGCTAACCGATCAAATGTTTGAAGCTTCAATCAAAAATCACAATTTAGCTAAAAATCAAGAAGATCAAGAAAGCTATAAAAGAATTATCGCCTATTTCGCTATTCCCAAAGCCATCCTTGACACCGCTTACTCAGACTTTGAAAAAGAAATTTATACCGACACTCAATCCGATTCCAGCGACCTTATCACTCAAAAATTGGAAGCTTTAAAAGATCAAATACCTCAAGAATCTTTTGAATTAGCCAAAGCAGAGCTTGCTCTAATCCTCGACAAATCAAAAGTCGAAAAATCCCCTATCTTCGGGCCCTTTCTAGATGAAGCCAAAATAAATTATCCCTCGGATTATACTCAATACGCCCCCCGAAGCCATTACAACAAAAACGCCATTCTTAGGTCTTATTTCAGAGCCATGATGTGGTACGGCCGCAATTACTTTGCCCTAAAAAGCCAGCCTTTAACCAGAGACGCCATTAACATCGTCTACTTAATGGATGAAATCGACAGCTACGAGCTTTGGGACAGCATCTATCAGCCAACCGCCTTTTTCGTTGGCGTAAGCGACGATCTTGGAATCTACGACTACGCCTCGACCTTAAACAAAATCTCAGATAACTCAAAAATCGAAAATTTGGACAGTCAATTCATTAACCGGGCCGTTGAAAAACTCAAAGAATTAAAAGACCCCAAAATAATGTCTTCGGTAGCTATCGGAGAAAAAGTCCTTCAAATGACCGGTGAAGAATTAAGACTTGAAACCAAAGGCCTTCGCTTTATGGGCCAACGATTCACCCCCGATGCCTTCATAATGAACCAGCTATCCGATCCAAGCCAAAACATGCCGACCAATTCAACCGCCCTTTTGGTAATGAACGTTTTCGGCAATCAAACCGCCGCTCCCTTAGCCGAACAATGGATAGACGAACAAATCAAAGACGCTCCAAACAAGGACGAAATTAAAGAAACAATGAATGAGAAAATAAACGAACTAAAAAACGAATTTGAAAACACCTCCAAAGAAGACTGGACCCAAAACATTTACTGGAGCTGGATTTATACCCTCAAAGCTTTAAACAACGAAGACAAAGACAAGCAAGGCTATCCCGTTTTTATGCAAAAAGACGACTGGAACAAAAAAAATCTCCAATGCTCCCTCGGCTCCTGGACGGAACTAAAACACGACACGCTTTTATACGCCAAGCAGTCTTATGCTGAAATGGGCGGCGGCGGTGATGAAGATATGGAAACCCCGCCGGTTCCTAAAGGCTATGTCGAACCCAATATTGAATTCTTTGACCGCTTAATCGCCTTAAATAAAATGACGGTTGAAGGACTTTCCAATCGAGGCTTAATCGACGACGAGCTAAGATTTAAAAACGACGAACTTATAAAATATTTGGAATTCTTTAGATCGATCGCCATAAAACAATTGCAAAACGAAACCATAACCGATGAAGAATTTGAAAGACTCAGAGTAACCGCCATCAACTTTGACTCCCTTTTAAATCCGCTCTTGGCAGACGAAGTAACCGAGAATGGCGCCCGATCGGCTTTAGTCGCCGATGTTCATACCGATGTCCCGAACTTCCAAATCCTCTACGAGGCCACCGGAATTCCCAATTACATCTACGTGGCCGTAAAGGACAAAAACGGCGCCCGCCTAACTAAGGGCCTGGTCTTTTCCTATTACGAATTCAATGAAAAAATCGAAGAAAGAATTAACGACGAACAATGGCGAGAAAAAATTTACAAAAATCAAGACGAGATTCCCGAAATGCCCGAATGGGAAGCCCAACTGATAAAATATTAATGCCTTTTGGATCAAATAAAAAAATACTTTTTCCGGCGCTGTCCTTTGTCTTGGTCAGCGCGTTTTTTTTGATTTTTATACTTTCAATCAATAATCAAAATTCAACCGAAGCTCAAACAGCGAGTCGCGATCCTCA
>WJJX01000103.1 GCA_014729445.1 Candidatus Moraniibacteriota bacterium
CTCGAGCGACGAGACAGGGAGGGGGCGTTATTAGGAGAGATTTTATTTTTATTTCATCTTTTTGTTGTAGTATTAAAAGTTATTTTTAATTATTACAATTGTGCTTTAACGAGAGAAGCACGTGAAAATAGAAAAAATCCCACAAAAGCGGAAAAACTTTTCTGGCATTTGGTCTTAAGAAGAAGACAAACAGGCTATAAATTTCACAGAGAAAAACCAATTAATATGTTTATTTTGGATTTTTATTGTTCTAATTTTAGACTAGCTATCAGAAATCCAACGCCCCCTCTGTGAAGGGAGGGCCGGGGAGGGTTTTTGGCCAGAAAGGATTTTAGAGCCGGGGTCAGTCCAGAACAGCCGTTATAACCCTAGACTGAAGTCTTAGGGTTATAACTTTTGGGTTTATGGGCATAAGTTTATATTGTTCTTAACATAATCGGGTAAATTGTTTTTACAGTCGCTGGAGCAGATGTCGGCTCCGGGGCAGTCGGGGCAGCATTTTTCGGTTAAATTGAGTTTGTTTTTGCATTCGTTGCAAGAGCCGGCCGTGTTTTTTACCAGGTCTTCAAATGTGTTTTCGCCGATGTTTTGGGTAGGTTCATTTAATAAGTCTTGAAGGAAAGTGCATTTATCTTTATCATATTGGGATCCGCTTTGAATTTCGGAAATGGTTGAGTTGCCGCAGCAGACTAGTTTTTTGTTGAATCCGTTTTTTTCACAGCAATTGTCAGGGTTTCCATTATTAAAATATTGGGTTGAGATGCATTTGTCTGCTTCGCTGGTCAGGGTCCCGGCGAGACCGGATCCCGGCTTGCCGGTTGATAGGTCGATTATGGCGTTGCCGCTTTGATAATCGATGTAATTGCCCCAAATTGCGGCTTTGGTGGCTGAGATGTTAGAACATCGATTGCCGATGTCTGGATTGATTCGATTTGTTGGTGAACAAACCGGATTATTTAATACTATAGGGCTGTTTAGATATTTATCGTAATCGGGTCTTTCCAGGCATTGGAGGATGTATTCGGGGTCATCTTTATAATAGCACCAGGTGGGGAATTCTGTGTCGCTTATTTTGGTGCTGTCAAAAGCGGCGCAATTGTCGAGTTCGCCGTTGGTTAAACAGGAAGCTACTAGGTCTGGGTGGTATTTCATCCAAGATTGTTCGATTCTTTCTTCGGTTGTTAGACCAGAGTCGGGTCCGGGATCTTCTTCTTTTAAGGCATCTAAAAGGTCGTTAAGTCGATCAAATTCTGCTTGATAATCCGGGTCAGTTGGATCAAGGTCGTTGATTCGATTATTTATGTCTTGAATATAAGCCGGGGTTGGTTCTCCGGCCTCTATTTTGTTTTGAATGTCGTTAATAAAGGCTTGATCAGTAGGCGGTTGGGGGGGGATGTCGATGGAGGTTTTGACGATTCTTCGGGTTTGTCTGCTGCCCGCATCGAATTTAATAGTTCCTTTCGAGATAATTGTTTTTATGCTGGCCGGTCCCATGGGTGGAATTAGAACAAGGGGCTTGCCGTCTTGGTCAAGGAAGGTTAGATCATATTTATCTTCGCAGTCAGTAAGGTCGGTACTTCCTTTATTAACTGTATTTATGACACATTCAATGCCCTCTTCTCCTTTTTGAAGCGCAGCGGCCGAGGGGCTGCTTGAGCGGGAACGATCCTGTTCTCTGATTAGCATTTTGGAGGAGGAGATGATGATGGAGATGAATAAGACGGTCATGATCAGGGCTAGGATTATCATGACAGCGCCTTTTTGATTTTTTTGAAGTTGGTTTTTGTGGTTTTTTGATCGGATGTTTTTTTTCATTGGGATTTTATAAAAATTTTACACGATGTTTTTAAAATTTAATAAATAAACTGTATTGGAATCAAAAATGTTTGTATAATAAAAGTCAAAAATCTCTAAAGGAAACCGTGGTTTGGATGGGGATGGTTACGCTTAAAGGGTCGTCGGGATCGGCGCCGTTGTTGGGGCCGGCGGTTATAACCAATACCAGGGTTGTTCGATTGACGTCTTCGTGGCCGCCGCCGTAGAACCGCAGGCTGTTAATGGTCATATTCGGGAAGTATTGTTCGATGAGTTTTTTGTCGAATTTAATCAGATAATTTTCATAGGTGTTTGATTCGTCTTTATCGGGGGTCGCTGGATCGTCTTCGGCCTGCCTTCGCCAGATAACGGTTAGTTCCTTTTTAACGGGGGCGAAAGCTCCAGGCTTCAATTCGTTCTTATCGGCGTTGTTAATTTTGCGGGCGAATGGGGTTTCTCCTGCCTTGGGTAGTCTTGAGCTGCTCATTCGAACCACTTTGGTGAAGTATTGGTTGAATTCCTGGGCGTTTTGCTGGATGTTGTTGATGAATCTTAACTTCAGGTTGGCCATTACCATGTTTTTGGCGGTTACGGTTAGGGCTATGGAAGTTAGAGCGATGATGATTGTTACAATTAGAACTTCGATCAGGGTGAAGCCTTTTTGATTTTTGTCGATTGGATTTGATTTTAGTTTTGTCTTTTGGGTCATGGGGAGGTTTTAAGTGTCGTAGATACAAGCGGAGGCAGAGGTGGAATAGGGCTGTGTGGGGTTATCTGGATCACTTAAATTCGTGCTTGTGTCCCAGATTTCGTCCCAATAAACAATGGATTCAATATAGACACCCCCGGGGCAGTCGTGGGTTCCGTCTCCATCATAATCGTGATTCCCGGTTTTAATGGCTATTTTTCTTAAAAAAAAGTCTTTGGTTATGGTGCCTGATTCGTAGGCTTGGGTAGAGATGCTGCATTGAGTGAAGCCTTTTTCATTATTTAAGGGTTTATTACATAAGGTGCTTTTGATATTATAAGTTTTTAGTTCGTTTTTTAAGGCATTTTTATCGGTTTGGCGGGAAGAAAAATTCTCATAGTATAGATTTTTATCTTCACCGATTAATTCTTTTAGGGCTTCAAAGCCGGCGTTGCTGTTTTTCAGTTTGGGGGTGTTGACCATGTTACGGACCAGTTCGAGGCCTTCTTCGGCCAGGAAGGAGGCGATGACCCGGTGGCGGGTGACGGTGGTTTTTTCAATGGCGTTTGACATAAATTTTAAGCCCGCGGTTACCGAAATGGCTACGATGGTTATGGCGATGATGGCGCCGACCAAGGAGATGCCTTTTTCTTTTTTTGATTTTTTCTTAATTTTTATTTGTTTGCTGATTGACATTTTGCTGGATTATTGAATGGATACTGAATTTTGATTGATGGTTATTTCGTATTTCATACTCGTATTGCTGCAGGTTTGATCACCGCAGACGTTGATTGTGAAGGGCGCGCCCTCCAGGTCGGCGTTGGGGGTTTTGTAGGCGATATCTTCGTTGATGTTACCTTGGATTTCAATGTTTTTGTTGTAGTCGGTTAGTTCAATTGTTTTAGCGGTATTGATAAAGCTGTCGTTTTTATCATAAGCGTTGATTTGGATTTCGGCGGTTTCGGTTTTTGGATTTGGGATAATTTTTAATTTAAAAAAGGCCGGCAGTTGGTCTCCGATTACCTCTCCGGTTAGGGTGAAGTCGCGGGTGGTGTTAATGGCTTGCTGGATTTCGTAGCTGATGCTTTCGGCTTTTCGTCTTTGAAGGTTTTTTTGATAAGCGCCGGCGGTGATGGTGATGATTATTCCGATGATCGCGATTACAATCATAAGCTCAATCAAAGAGAAGCCTTTGGTTTTGATTTTTTTTGTTTGCATTTTGAAGGCTATTTGTAAATCGTCTTTACGCTCTAGGGGTTTTGCACGCAAAAACCCTAGAGCTGCATTGGACTGTAGCAATATACTGATAAATTATTGCGGATATATTTTAACACATTTTAAATTTTTAATAAATCCTTGACCGGTCTAAAACTTTTGCGGTGAATTTGACAGGGGCCGTGTTTTTTTAGATTTGAGAAATGTTCTTTGGTGCCGTAGCCTTTGTGGTTTTGGAAGCCGTATTCGGGGTATTTCTTTGAAATTTGGATGATGTAATTGTCTCTTTCCACTTTGGCGACGATGGAGGCGGCTTGAATGAGGGTGATTTTGGCGTCTCCCTGGGGGACGCTTTTTTGTTTTAAGAACAGATTGGGGATGATGCGGCTGCCGTCGATTAAAAGCAGATCGGGTTTGAGCTTTAAATTTTGAACCGCTTTTTTCATGGCTAAGAGAGAGGCGTTTAGGATATTGATTTTATCGATAGTGGTTTCGCCGGTTATGCCGATTCCGATTTGGAAGTATTTCTTGATTTGCTGGCATAGGGATTCTCTTTTTTTAGCGGTTAATTTTTTCGAGTCTTTTAATCCAAGCTTTTTAAAGTTTTTTAAATCCTTTTTTTCGCCAAGGACGGCGGCGGCATAGACCGGCCCGGCCAACGGCCCGCGGCCGGCTTCGTCTATCCCCACAATTTTAGGATATTTGGTAAAAAAATTTTCCATCGAGATTAATTTAGATTCTTTTTAAATTTTTGAAACAACTTTCTCTTTCTGTTCTCATAGAAATCTCTGCTTTGTGGTTCCTCCCGGAGCGGGAGGACAGGTCACGCCGCTTGCGAGCGGCGTGACATGAGGC
>WJJX01000104.1 GCA_014729445.1 Candidatus Moraniibacteriota bacterium
ACATCATAAAGTGATTATCGATAAAAAGGCTATTAAAAGTTCGATAGAGCTTAGCAAACGATATATCACTGACCGTTTTCTGCCGGACAAGGCTATCGATTTAATCGACGAAGCTCAAGCTCAGGTCAAAGCAAACGCAATCAATTATGAAATTGCCAGAAAAATAAAGGAATGTTTTGTAAAAAAGAGTAAAATTAAGAAATTAAAAGAGAAATTGATCTCCAACAATGAATTTAAAATAGCTTCGGGGCTTAAAAAAGACGAAACCACTCTCCAGGAAATTGTCAAAATCGCCATTCAAGAACAGCACCGAAGAGAGAAGATGACGCATCTAAGAGTCAATGAAAGCGATATAAAAAAAATAGTTTCCCTGCATACCGGCGTTCCGGTCCAGGAAATCGACACCGCCACCCTGGATTCCCTAAACAAATTGAACAACCGTTTGAAAAAAACTATTATCGGTCAAGACGAAGCAATGAAAGCCGTTATTTCGACAATACAAAAGTCATACAGCGGACTTAACGATCCAAAGAGACCGATCGGCTCTTTCATTTTTCTGGGCCCGACCGGAGTGGGTAAAACCTATTTGGCTAAAAATATTGCCCAACAGCTGTTCAAGAAACGATCGGCTTTTATCCGAATCGACATGAGCGAATTCGCGGAAAGACATAATTTAAGCAAATTAATCGGCGCGCCGGCCGGCTATGTGGGTTATAACGAAGGCGGTAAATTAACCGACAGTGTCAGAAAAAACCCTTATAGTCTGGTGCTTTTTGACGAGCTGGAAAAAGCTCATCCGGAAATTTTAAATATTCTTTTACAGGTTTTGGAAGAGGGGCATTTAACCGATGCCGCCGGCAGAAAAATCGATTTTACCAATACTATTATTATCATTACCTCAAACATCGGGGCCGAAACTTTTATTAGAAACTCCATCGGTTTTGACGACAAGCTAAAACAAAGGAAGAAAAACCAAAAAAAATCTCAAGTCCTGGATAAACTGAAGGAAACGCTTTTGCCGGAACTGCTAAACAGGATTAACAAAGTAATCGTTTTCAATAATCTGACCGAAAAGGAATTGATTCAAATCGCCAGAATAGAGATTGAGGAACTTAACCAAAGATTAAAAACTAAAAACGTCCGCATCACCGCCACTCCCAAAGCCCTCAAAAAACTGGCCCAAGACAGCCTGGATAACCGGGAAGGCGCGAGATTAATCAGAAAAAACATTGATGAGCGAATTAAGACTCCTTTATCAAAAATCCTGTTGGAAAAAAAACACCGGGATGTCTACGAAATAAAGTTCGATTTCGATAGAAAATATAAACTGACTAAGCAAAAAGTATAATTTAAAATCAATGTTTCTTCCCTCGCCCCCAAAAGTTAGCGCCCGAGAATTTAAAGGAGGATACCGCCATTCCAAAATGGGGAAAAAAATAAAAAAATTAAAAGGTTTGAAAAGAGCTCAAAAAAAAGCTCTTTATCAAGAACTGGAACGAAGAGGACTGGAGGACAGAAGTCTAACCCAGGCAGAAGTCGAAGGGGCAATTCGAAAGTTCATCGACAATCCCAACGACAGATTTTCGCCCTACAAAGCTAAAGGACTAAAAGACGATCTGGAGGAAATCACCGGTTATGAAAATGTAGAATGGCACAGCAGCCTCGCTCACAAATATGGAAAAATTAAAGATAAAAATTATGAATCGCCCCTGTCAGAAGACGATGAAACAGAGTCGGATTCGCACCATTCAAAAGCAAAACAAAAATCCAGTCAATGGACCATCTGGCATAAATTATTCGGACTTAAAAAACCAAAAAAAGAGGATGAAAAAGAACCGGAATCCGAACCTCGAACTGAACCTAAAAAATCAAAAAATTTTTTTTTAAAATTATTGGATACGATTTTGCCTTTTAATAAAAAGTGATAAGCTGTCTTAAAAGCGCAAATTTTTAACTTGCCCATCAGACTGTCGAAAAAAATGGGGATATTCTAAGCCAGCTGTTGCGGGAACCAAAAAATTCATTCAGTTTGAGAGTACGGAGCTTAGCGGATTGCCAAACAGAAAGCTGCGTTTATGAAGCTACAAGCTAATAAAATAGTTTGATCAAAGATCAATTAATTATTAAAAAAAACAATGGAAAAAGAAAAAAATCTTTATACGGTTTCGATTATGATTTTGGATAGAAAGAAAGCGGCCGCGGAGGTTAATCAAACCTTAACAAAAAAAGGCCATCTGTTTCTTGGTCGAATGGGGATACCTTTGTCCAGACACTGCAAAAAAGGTTGTATGGCAATGATTAATTTAACCGCCGAATGTTCTCAAGAAGAGCTGGAGGAATTGATCGATATTTTAAAAGCGATTGAAAAAACCGAGGTTAAATATTTAAAATTCTAATTGCCGCCTGAATGATCCTTGATGATTTTTGCCATAATTTTATCAGTTTTCTCCCAAAGATCCTCAAGAGTTCCGTTATTTTTGATAAAGTAGTCGGCCTTTTTGCCGATTTCGGGGACATTGACTTCCGTTTTTTCCTGGTGCATGGCCATAAACTCCTCAAAGGAAGCCGCATCGTCACACTTTTCTCCTCTTTTGGAAGTGCGCTCCCATCTGATTTTTGCTCCCGCCGTGATATAAATTAAATAACTGTGCTCTCTGCGCAGATATTTATAGTCACTGGGCAGGCGGACTCCGTTAAAAACTATTATTTTACCTTGGTATTCGTGCATGCTTTTTAGCATGGCTCTTGAGATTATATCCTCTCCGTATTTTTTAGTAAGCGCTTTGACAAACCAAATATAATCCCCTCTGCCGATCTCCTCTAAAAAAACTTTTAAAGCTTTTTTTAAAAGATAGGAAGAAGTCAAAATTTTAGCTTGATGTTTTTTCTTTAGGCGCTTGGCAACGGTATCTTTTCCGCTTCCGGCCTCGCCTACCAGGCCGATAAATATTTTATCCTGCATTAAAAAATAAAAAAATAAACAAAACAATACAATCTTTGACTATTATATTGTTTTGCCTATTGTTTTTTATTCGAATTTTTAATAATTTTATTTAAAATGCTTTCAACCTTTGTTTGAAGATGGTCCAAATCTTTATCATTAACAATGATATAATCGGCTTCTTTTTTCAAGGCAGCTATTTTTTTTTCGGTGGGCAGATTTTCCTTGACCTTTAAAAATTCCGCAAAGGAAACTTCATCATCCGCTTTGCTTCGTCTCTTATAAATCCTTCGCCATCTTAATTTAACCGGCGCTTCAATATAGATTAGATAACCGTTGTCGTAGTTTCTAATCAACTCCAACTCGCCGAAATCTCTAAGCCCGGATAAAACGACTACTTCCTTCTTGGTCTTTTCGATAGCCTTTTCCATGCCTTTTCCAATTATTCCTTCGCCGTATCTTTTTCGTAAATTGGTAGCCAGCCAGCTGAAATCGTCCCTGCCGATATCATGGAGAAAAACTCTTAAAGCTTTTTTTAATAAGTCCGAATATACCAATTTTCTAGCCTGATATTTTTCAACGATATAATCACTCACAGTATCCTTACCGCTGCCGTTTTTTCCCGTAATACCGATGACTATTTTTTGATTGTTTTCCATTAATAAAAAACTAAAAAAATAAGGCATCAAAAGGCCCTTTCTTACTTTGCCATTTTTGAAAAAAAAATGCAAGACACCCGTCTGTTATAATCGGGATTCTCCGTTTAGAATCCGTTATAACCGCACACTGAAGTCTCTCCGGTACGAGCTAACTAGACTTGATTACGGCAAAGAATTAATCGCCAATTCAGCGTCGGCTTGGACTTTTTTCCAGTTGTTTTGATATTTTTTTAAACCATTTTGCCGAAGTTTAAAATAAGCCGCCACCAGATGCATAGCGGCGTTATCCCCGCAATACTGTAACAAGGGAATAAAAGCCTGAACTCGATATTTTGCGGCGGTTTTTTCAAACCTTCTTCTAAGCGCCGAGTTGGCGGAGACTCCCCCGGCCAGAAGAAGACTTTGGGGTTTGTATTTTTTAATCGCTTTTTCTGTTTTGTGAATAAGCGATAAGATAACTGCTTCTTGAAAAGAGGCTGCTATGTCCTGTTTGACTTTGAGCGGATAAGGTTTTTTATATTTTTTTAAAGCGGTTAAAACAGAGGTTTTTAAACCCGAAAAACTGAAATTCAGATCAGGCGTTCTTCGCATGGGAACCGGAAACTGATAAAAACCGACTTTTCCTTTTGCAGCCATTTGAGAAACTTTGGGACCGCCCGGATAACCGAGTTCGAGCATTTTCGCCACTTTGTCGAAGGCCTCGCCGGCGGCATCATCCAGGGTTTCGCCTATAATTTCATAGTTTAGGTGATTTTTCAGATATACTAACTGCGTATGCCCGCCTGAGACAATCAAAGCAAGAACCGGAAATTGGATAGCTTTTCTTAATTTTCCATTTTTATTAAGCCAATTAGCATAGATGTGCCCTTCAAGATGATGGATGGGAATCAAGGATTTTTGGTAAAAATAGGCCAAACTTTTAGCGATAGAAACTCCGATCAATAAAGCCGGAATTAAACCGGGCCCGTTAGCCACTACAAAGGCATCAATGTCTCTTAATCCAGTTTTAGCTTCTTTTAGCAACCCATCCAGAACGGGGATAAAATTATTCAAATGCTCCCTAGCAGATAGATTGGGAACTACGCCTCCGTATTTTTGATGAATCGCGGTTTGGGATAAAACCTTACTTTTAAGTAAGCTAAACTCATTAGCCTTGATTGCTCCAAGAGCAAAAGAGGTCTCGTCGCAGGTTGTTTCAATGGAAAGGAGTTTCATTTTGATTGATTTAGGCTTTTCTTTGATTAATTTTATAGCAGGATCAATTTATTTATTCAAATGAAAACTCTTGGAGCAGAATCGCCGTTCCCCTTTGCCACGCTTGCCGGCGTGGCGGGCGAAACAATGGTTTAGCACAATTTTAGTTTGGTTTTAGATAGGTTGTTTCTTGTCCTTTGCAACTCTTTTAATCTATGCTATTATTTTCTATACAATAGTCTATTTAAAAAATATTTTATTTAAGCAAAATATTTAGCAAATAGCTATTGACAAAAATTTTAAAACAATATATAATATTTAATGTTTTGATAAAATAATCAAAACAATTAAATGTTTAAGTTTGTCTTTTTAAAATCAATTTTTGAAAAGACAGCCCTGATCAATGTTTAGGCATTGATTTCGGTCGTTACCATTAAATTATTCCTTGTGAGAAAATTTGAAACTCACTACCCAATCACAAAAGCAATTAAGACTAATCGTGTGGGCAAAATTACTTTGATGATACTTCTTATTCTTGTAACGTTTCTAATTTACAATTCAGTAGGCGCCAAGCAAGGAGAAAAATTAAGCTTTGTTGACGTCCAAGAAGGAAAAAGGCCAATTGTAAAAGATTCAGAGGAGCTTAACAATTTAGAGGATCGAACCAACAAAAGGTTGATGTATCGAGGTTTCTTGAATAAAAACAAGGAATTGGCTGATCCTAAAGTAGATACGCGTTACGAAGAGCTTAGAGAAGATATTGCCAAGGAACTCAAAGGAACAAGGATGGAACCGATGATCGATACGATCGCCTATTTTGATAGGGAAACAGCTGCTTTAATTGTTGGTATCGCCAAAATCGAAAGCGGATATACCCATAACTACCAAAATAATTTTTGGGGTTACGCCGGCGGTTACTTCGGCTTTCAAAGCCCCGAACATGCCGTAAAGATTGTGGGCAAGAAGATCGAAGACTATAAAAACAAAGGTCTAAATGATCCCTCCAAAATGGTAGGTATCTGGAAATGCGGTGATATCACCGGAAGCTGCCCCGGACACTCCAGAGAAAGTGTTCAAAGATGGGTAGCTACTTCCAGCGGACCTTATTATAGAATCATGAACGCCGTAAAAGAGGAAGATAATAAAAAATTATCTTCAAAGTAGAAACAAAAATTTCAAAAAACAGTAAAAACTCCCGCGCAAGCGGGAGTTTTTGATCGTCTTAAAACAGTTTCCAAAACTCCCACCATTTTCTGGTTTTTCTTTGCCATTCCTTGAACCTTTGATCAAGAAAACTTTCGGCGATTTTATAATTTTGCTGCGTATCGCTTATTTCGAAAATGTTATCCAACCCCTTAAGCAGATATTTTTCATAATCTTTAAAATAATTAACCGGACCCTCCTGTAAATAGTATTCTAAGAACTGATTGCCTTTAAAATTTAACATAAAGCTGGTGAGTCTTCCTCCCCAGCTTTTATAGATTTTGGGTCCGCTGATTTTGCCTTGTTGGAAATCCTTAATGAAATTTTGATTTTCTTTTTTGAAATAACGACTGATTAAATCCCTTTTAATCAGCCAGGCCAAAAGCATGCCGCCCGGAACAAAAGCCTGCTCATTAGAGGAATTAACCGGATACTCCGGCGAATCATAATAAGTTTTGGCGTCTTCATAGATGATGGGTTTGGGCCCGTAGTATTTTTTGCTTTGCATTATTTGGTTCTGATTTTGATTAATTTATTTAATCATAATATAATTTAACTAATAATGCTAATTCTTAATTTAAAATTTTTATGATCATTGTTTGGTTATTGGCACTGGTTTTGTCGTTTTATTTTTTGGCAAAAATCGTGGACGATTTTTTTGTTTTTTCTTTGGAGAAAATCGCCAAGCGATTAAAGATGAGTTCCAATGTGGCGGGCGCTACTTTGATGGCAGTTGGCTCGAGTGCGCCGGAGCTGTTTGTTTCTCTTTTGGCCTTAATTAAGCCGGGCAATCACGAATCGATCGGAATGGGAACAATCGTCGGTTCGGCTTTGTTTAATGTTTTAGTGATTATCGGTGTTTCGGCAATTGTTAAAACCGCGATTTTATCCTGGCGGCCGGTGGTTCGCGACACCTTTTTTTATGTATTATCGATTGTTCTTTTGTTGACTTTTTTCTGGGACGGAAAGATCTCTTTGTTGGAAGCTCTGGCCTTGGTTATTATCTATGCGGCCTATGTATTGGCCGTAGTCTATTGGGATAAAATACTTCCTGCCCAAAAATCTAAGCAGAAAAGAAAGGTAAAAAAGCAACCGGAAGTTAAAAAAGCCAGCAATAGTCAATTGCATCAAGATTTAAAAAGTCTGATTTCGGCTTTGCTTAAAATCTTTTTTCCCAATAAAAAGCACTATTATTTGGTATTTTTGCTTTCGATTTTTTATATTGCCGGCTTAAGTTGGGTTTTAGTCGAAAGTGCGATCGAGGTAGCTCATTTTTTAAACATTCCGGCCGCTATAATCGCTTTAACGATTTTGGCCATGGGAACGAGTATTCCTGATTTAATGAGTTCAGTGATTGTGGCCAGAAGAGGCCGTGGCGGTATGGCGATAAGTAACGCGCTTGGCTCAAATATTTTCGATATTCTAATTGGTTTAGGGCTTCCTTGGGCTTTGATGATTTATATAAAACCGGATAGACATATAACAGTTTCCACCGAAAACTTAATGAGTTCGATTTTTCTTTTATTTGCAACGGTTTTAGTAATCTTCTTTCTGCTTTTAATTCAACGCTTCAAAATCGGAAAATACGGGGGCTGGTTTTTGGTGGGACTCTATATCGGCTATTTGGTCTGGGCGATTTTGCAGGTGCTTTGAGCCGTTTGATTAGTATATTTGATCATGGTAGTCGCTCGCTGAGGTTTTACAAGTATGATCCAGCCTTGGACCAAAACTCTTCCCGGCCTTCCCTTCACAGGGAAGGAGTCTACAAATATTTGAGCTAAACTAAAATGCAACATCTTATGAAATCCAATCGCCTCAAAACGAGATTTTTAAAACAATCCGGTGATTTTTCCTTCCTTGGTTACATCGATTTTTTCGGCGGCCGGCTCTTTGGGGAGGCCGGGCATGGTCATAATGTCGCCGGCCAAAGCGACGATGAAACCCGCGCCGTTGGAGATTTTGATTTCTCGAATGGTTAGATCGAAATTTTGGGGCGCTCCAAGAAGAGCGGGATTATCCGAAAGCGAATATTGAGTTTTGGCAATGCAGATCGGGAGTTTGTCCATTTTGTATTGTTCCAAAAGAGCGATCTGTTTTTGGGCCTGATCGGTGAAAACTACTCCTCTGGCTCCATAGATTTTTTTAGCGATGGTTTCTATTTTTCGAGGGATCTTTGCTTTTTCGCTGTAAATTACTTTGAAATTTGATTTTTCTTTGTTTAAAGTTTCTATAAGCTTTTTGGCAACGTCTCGGCCTCCCTCTCCCCCTTTGGCCCAGACTTGACTTAAGGCGACCTTTACTCCCAATTTTTTGCATCTGGCTTGAATGAATTTAACTTCTTTTTTTGAGTCAAAAGCAAAATGATTAATAGCGACAACCACCGGAACTTTATATTGTTTCAAGTTTTTGACGTGTTTTTCCAGGTTAACGATACCTTTTTTTAAGGCATTTAAATTTTCTTTGTCCAAATTCTCTAATGATCCCGAGCCGTTGTATTTAAGCGATCTAATGGTTGCGACAAGGACGACCGCCGCCGGTTTTAAGCCGCCGATTCGACATTTAATGTCTAGGAACTTTTCGGCGCCGAGATCGGCTCCGAAACCGGCTTCGGTGATTAAATAATCGCCGAGTTTTAGACCATACTTAGTGGCCAACAGACTGTTGCAGCCGTGGGCGATATTGGCGAAAGGTCCGCCGTGGATGATAACGGGATTTCCTTCAAGATCCTGAACCAGATTCGGTTTTAAGGCGTCTTTTAAAACCGCGGCCAAAGGACCATGAGCTTTTAGCTCTTTGGCATAAACCGGTTTGCCGTCGTAAGTAAAAGCGACAACGATCCGTTTCAATCTTTCTTTTAAGTCGAAGATATCTTTTGCAAGGCACATAATAGCCATAATCTCGGAAGCGACAGTGATGTTGAAACCGTCTTCTCTGGGGATTCCGTGGGCTTTGCCTCCGAGCCCGACAACGATGTTTCTTAGCATTCGCTCGTTCATATCCAGGGCCCTTTTCCAGATAATTTGTCTGGGGTCTATATTCAGCTCGTTGCCAAAGTAGATATGGTTGTCGATTAAAGCCGAGAGAAGATTGTTGGCGCTTGTCATGGCGTGCAGATCGCCGGTAAAGTGGAGGTTGATGTCTTCCATGGGCGCCACTTGAGCGTAGCCGCCGCCGCAGGCGCCGCCTTTGATACCGAAACAAGGGCCTAGCGAGGGTTCGCGGATTGCGATTGCCGATTTATGGCCAAGGGCGTTTATCGCCATATTTAGGCCGATCGCGGTGGTGGTTTTGCCTTCGCCGGCCGGAGTGGGATTGATGGCGGTCACAAGCACCAATTTGGCGTCTTTTTCGGCTTTAAGCCTTTGCCAGAGATTGGGTTTTAACTTGGCTTTAAAATCGCCGTAATATTCTAATTCGTTTTCTTTAATGCCAATCTTTTGAGCGATTTTTTTTATGTGAGTCAATCTAGTTTTTTGAGCGATTTTTATATCTGATAGCATAATTTTTTATTTTATTTGTTAAAAAAATCTGGTGATTTAATCACTTTAAATTGACGGATACAACTTTTTCTTTTAAGGTCATCGTCCCCGCGGCGCGGGGATGATAACCTGTCGTTTGATACTGGTCAATTTACCAGAGGAGGCTTAAATTATCTTTTAAATGTTTATTTTAATTGACAGTAATTATTTTGGCTTAGAGGCTCTTAAAATAGTTTGTTTTTAGAATTATTTTTAAAATAACATATTGTCAAAATTGACAAAAACTTGTGTCATGGCTTTTCAAAAAATTTTTTGAGAATTTTTGTTTTGCTAGACCATGGTAAAGATTTAATTTTTTTCTTTTTTCTTTTATAGCATTTTTGAAATTTTCGTAAAGGTGGGCTGGGGAAATTTAGAGTTCAAACCCTTCAGCCAAAAATCCGCCCCAGCCTAGTCGCTCGCGATCGACAGGCCCTGACCTTCCCTTCATCAGGGAGGGGACGTTGGATCTCTGTTTGGATAAAATTTAAGGCTTGGTTAAAATATAAACCGTTTCCGTTTTAAAGGGGATTTTTTTAAACTGGAATTTTTCTTTGGCGCAGAATTGGATTATTTGATTTTTATAAAAGTTGATCATCCCCTTTTCTTTGCCGCACAGGCTTTGATTGGGATAACTTGTGACTATGTTTTTGACCTTTAATTTTTGAAAAATCTTTAAATAATCGGCTTTGCTTTGATGACTGACTACGGGCAGAAATTTTAAGAGAAAGGCCAGATCGGCTTTTGGGAAATCATCGACAAAAATGTCTTTGGTCTTGAGTTTGATTTTTGGCTTGAGGTTAAGTTCAGTTAAGATGTTTTTTAAAAAATTGATCTGCCCTTGATTAATATCCGAGCCTAAGTAAACGGCAGCTTGATCTAAATTCATCCAGGGAAGAGTTAAGGGATTGAATCCGGCGCCGATATCTAAAATTTTTTGCGGCCGGCCGGTTATGTTAAAGATATCTGAATAAAATTCACCTAGAACCGGGATTCTTTCGGCGGTTGAGCTGTGAATTTTAAGCAGATCCAAGACAGCCTCCTTTTCTCCTTTTTCTTTGATTCCGGCCTTGAATCTTTCCAGTATTTTTTTATACCTTAACTTTGATTTGAAATAAGAACCCCAGATTTGATGGAGAATCTTTCGAGTTTCCTGCTCCACTTTTTGAGGATCCTTGAATTTTTTAAAGTTAAACTCAACGATTCTTTGGATCGTTTTTGGATAAATCAGTTTGTATTTGGGGGATTTTTGGATTTTTTTTGTAATTGAAACAGTATTTTGAGATAAGGGCGACTTTTGCATCGGCTTGATTTATTTAAATTTATTTGTCATCCAGCCTTATATCTGGATCAAGAATTTCGGACAGTTCAATAACTAAATCTCGTACTTCTGACAACTCAAGGTCCTTTCTTTCTTTTTTCTTTTTATCTGAAATTTTATTCAATTTTGTTAAAAACTGATTATACCTTGTTCTCATTTCTTTTACTTTGGATTCCGTATCTTCGGATAATTCGACTTTTTCTAATGCACTAATTACTGCAAGTATACTTGTTAATATTGAACGTACACAATTATATAAAGTATTATAGCTTCGTTTTTTCTCCGCAATAATACGACTAAATATATGATTAGGGTTTGTATCTATGGTTAACTTTTTTTTAAAAAAATGTTTATTATCTTCAATAAATTTAACCGTTTTTTTTTCTGGTTTATTTTCCATTTGTCATTTTAAGTTATTAGTCAGCTCATATTGGATTTATCCTTGAAATATCTTATCAAAAAACACTTTAAGATTTGATTTCGGTTCTAAAATTTATAATAAAGTTACCATATTATTTCTGCGTAGCGGGGATAATATTTAGCTCTTATTAAAAAAATCAATATGACTTCAATGATACCAGCTTATCCCTAATAACAAGAAAAATCAACCGATTTTTGGTTTGTTTGTTGGTTGGTTGATTGATAAAAAAGTTTATTTTAATTTTTTTAAGCAGGCAACCAACTTTGTATAAACCCTTAAATTATGAATCGTTGCCAAGCGGTAGGCTAGCGAGTCGTTGATGTTAAAGAGATGATGGAGGTAGGCGCGGGAATAGTTTTTGCAGCAGAAGCAATCGCAGAATTCGCTGACTGCTTTTTCGTCTCTTCGGTATTTTTCGCGATTGATGTAAACATAGCCGAAGGTTTTTTGATTTTTAAGTCCTGCAAAAGTTTTTGGTTCTTTCTTGAAGACGTAAAGGCGCATATGGCGGCCGTCGCGGGTGGGAAGGGTGCAGTCGAAAATGTCCCAGCCCATTTCGTATAGAGCGGCGATTTCAAAGGGTTTGCCAAAGCCTAAGGCGAATTTAGGATATTTATCGGGAATTAAATCGGCGATATATTTTGACATTTCAAGGTCCAATAGGCCGGTTTTTTCGTCGATCATGTAGCCGCCAAAGCCGTAACCGTCAAAGCCGATTTTTTGAAGTTCGCTCATGCAATAGGCTCTCAATTCTTTGTCAAAACCGCCCTGGATGACGGCAAAAAGCTTTGGTTTTGTTTTATCTGTTAATTTTCTTTTTTTAATTTGTTCATCAAATTCGATTCGGCTTCGTTTGGCCCAATGAATGGTTCTATCGACGCTTTCTTTGATCTTGTCCTTTTCGGCTTTAGGATCGGTGAAGTCGTCAAGACAAACCGTAATATCGGAGCCGATGTCTAAC
>WJJX01000105.1 GCA_014729445.1 Candidatus Moraniibacteriota bacterium
CTAAAACAAATAAAAGAAAGCAAAACAATAGGAGACTTAGAAAAAGCTTTAGACGAAAACATAAAAAATCAAAAATGCTATTTAGTTTACAGAGAAGACAAACTGGAAGCCTTTGCCAGAGTTGAAAAAACAGAAGAATCAAAGATCTTAGCTTCAAATTTAAGCATTTCCAAAAAACTTCAAAGCTCCAGAATGGGATCCTATCTTAATCGAGAAATTTTATTGCAGCATGCAAAGCAGGGTTATGAAATAGAAGCCATTGTTCTGCCAGACAAAAGAGTGGTTTTAACCTATGTTGCATCCGGCTTCAACATAACCGGCTACAAACCTCCGGATGAAGACGATAAAAGAGAATCATTCAAAATGGAATTTGATTTAGACAAAAAAATCACTGATCCGGCAAAAAGATTAAAACAGATCAAGGAAGAAAAAAACACAATGCAGTTAATTGAAGCAGGTGAAAATCCGGTTGTTGTTATTTATTCGAATTTAAAAACCGCCCAAGAAGAATGGAAAAAAATTCTACCCAAAGTAGATGAAAGTAGAAAAATTGTCGCAGAAGAGTTACCAGATAATATCTACAAATTAAGCGAATTAACACCACATGAAGAGAAATATGTTGCGGTTTATGAATTAACTACTTAAACAATAAACTTAATTTTTTGCTTATAAAACAAAATCGAAATAATTTTCTCTATTAATAATTTTAAAACTTGCTTTTGGATAAGCAATAGACCAATCTTTAGGAGCTTTATAAATTTTATTACCCCATTTAATCTCAAATCCACTCAAATTCCCATCTTTTTCTTCTATTAAATCTATCTCTTTTTTTTGATAGGTTCGCCAAAAATAATAATTAGCAAAAAATCTTTTGTATTCGTTTAATTTAAATCTTTCCATTACTAAGAAATTTTCCCATAAAGCACCTTGGTCATTCCTGTTTTCTAAAAGATTAAATTGAGAAATTACTGCGTTTCTAATACCATTATCCCAAAAATAATATTTAGCTTTTTGATTAATTTCTTTTCTTAAATTTCGACTAAAGCCGCCGATTCTTTTTATTACAAAGCCTTTTTCAAGAAAATCTAAATATCTATCAACGGTTTTTACATCAATTCCCAAAGTCCTCGATAGTTCATTTAAAGAAACCTCACTGCCAACTTGAAAAGAAATCAATTTTAATAGATCTAAAAGCTTATTGGAATTTTTTATTTTATCCAGCATTAAGATGTCTTTTAGCAAATAAGAATCAGCGAGTTCTTCTAATATCTCTCTTTTTTCTATTTGATTAGATGTCTTGACAACTTCTGGATAAGTTCCAAAAATAAGACAATTTTCCAAATCTTCTTTAAGTTCAAATTTATTATAAATGTTACTTAACTCTAATTGGGAAAAGGGGAATAAAGTAAATGTTTTTTTTCGCCCAGTTAATGGTTCTCCGATTTGTTGAGATAATTCAAACGAAGAGGAGCCGGTAGTAATTATTTTAAGATCTGGATTTTGATCGATTAAAATTTTTAATCCTTGTCCAATGTTATTTATTTGTTGGGCTTCATCAATAACAATCAATTGATATCTTTTAGCATAATCTAAAAGTTCGCCAAATCATTAGAATTAAAAAGTCTCTGGATTTTTAAATTTTCCCCTGAATCTAAACGATATTTCAGTTTAGTTTCGTTCAAAAAATTATTTATAAGGGTAGTCTTCCCAACCCTTCTTGGCCCATAAATAACTAAAACTCTTTTATTTAAAGCATTAATTAAACTTTTCAAATTATAAAAGCGAGGTAAGAAGTTTAAATTTTGAGTATTATTATCCATGATTTTGGACTATTTTATGGATTAACATTCCATATTTTAGAATAAATTTGTGGAATGTTAAAGCGCAATGCCAAAAAATCTAAAATATCAATCTTCATAATTTCCCCCAAGTAACCTCAAACAACAACTTCATCATTCGAAAAATGTTTTTATCCTCAATCAAGACTCCGATTGCCTTGCCTTTTTCAATCGACTGAAAAGAAACTTTGCCGTCATAAATCTGAACCGAGGAGTTGAAGGCGAAGAAGTCCTCATCCAAAGCTTTAATTTTCGTGAATTCATTTAATTTTTTAAAATATTTTTTCGCGCCTTTTGGAACAATAATCCTTTTTTTAATTTTTCTTTTGATTCTTTCTTTTTTATATTCGTTGTTAATTTTCACTAGGGCATAATGCTTGCGGATAACCTGCGAATCGCTGAAAGTTAAAATTTCGTTTTTTGTCTCCAAGGTGTCCCAAAGAATTTTTTTAAAACCCTCTCTATCTTCAAAGTATTTAATTTTGGGCCGCGGACTTGCCAAACTGTAAGCAGAAATAATATCAGGTAGATTTTTTAAATAATTTTTTTTCTCCCGCTTTAGTTCTTCTTCTTTTTTTTCATAATAATCAACAATCTTTTCCGGGTGTATAATCTTGTAGGTGGTTATTTTGCCTTTGCTTTGATTTTTAACCAATAACTTTTTTTGCGTTAATTTATCCAAATCTCTATAAATAACGGTCCTGGGCCGGTTGATCTGTTTTGCGATTTCACTGGCCTTTAATTCTCTTTTTTGAGCCAGCAGATCCAAAATTTCGCTTTGATTTTTATCATCCGTAAGCGATAAAAAAATATCCTTAAACATTTTTAGTATTTTTAAAAAATTAAAGATTGCTATTAATAACTTAACCGATATAATCCAACAAGGCAATTTTTAAAATTGCTTTTCCCCTCATCTCTAATTTAAACGCAACCTCTTTTTAATCCGCCTTTTCTAAGCACAATCGATAGCGGGCAATAACCGGTTAGGGAAAAGAACATCAACATTCCGCCGACCAGCATTAAAAAATAAATAAAACGTATGTCTACTAAAAGGGCAAGTAGAGAGCCGGAAAAAACAAAGATTCCGGCGATTAAATAAACGGTCCGCTCCACATACCAGCTGTCTCTTTTTAATCTAAAAATTTTTTTCTTTTTCATAATTTAAATTATTTAAGCTTATTATTATTTCCCCATTTTTTTTCAAAGATTTTAAAATATAAAATCGGAAAAATTATTAAAGTTAGGAAAGCCGATAGAGAAAGACCCCAAATAATCGACCAAGCCAGTCCTTCCCAAACAGGATCGCTAATTATGGTTAAAGAAGCTAAGATTGTTGTTAGGGAAGTTAAAAGAATTGGAAGCATTCTGGTCTTTCCGGCTTTTAGTAGAGCTTCTTTTATTTCGTAGTTTTTCTTATTAAGATCTTTTAAGTACTCTAATAAGATAATCGCATTATTAACTACAATTCCGGAAAGAGCGATTACTCCGATCATTGAAGTCGCATTAAAGTAAACGCCTTTAACCAATCCCAAAATTGCAAAACCCGGCAAAACACCGATTAAGGTAAGCGGGATGGTTCCCATAATAATCAGCGGTTCTATTAATGATCGAAATTGGGCCACCAAGACAAAGTAAATTAAAAAAACGGCAACAGCCATGGCCAAACCGAGATCCCGAAAAACATCCAGAGTTAATTTCCATTCACCGTCAATGGAGATTAAAAATTCTTCTCCTGTAAGTCTGTCTTTTAATACAACTTTAGACAGATTTATTTTTTTAATTTCGCCCTCTCCGTTGGGAAGCTTATATTCAAGTAGGCCTAAAAGCATATCGATCGAAGCATAAGTAACGCTTCGTTTTCCCATTTCGCCGGTCACATAAATCGTTTTTCTTTTTTCATCGCTTAAAATCAACGAATTTGTGTCGTCATGACTTTTTTCAACCAATTCACTGAGTAAAATCTGCTCTCCTTGATTATTTAAAATATTAATTTTTGAAAAATCATTAAATTCGTTTCGATCATTTTTGTTCAAGCGAAGAAATATATATTCTTCTTCGACTTTTCTTAAATTCTCGCTGTTTTTTTCATGAAACAGACCAACTTTTGATCCGTTTAATAAAACATTTAAAGTTTGGACAATATCGTTGACATTAACTCCCAAACGACTGGCTTTTTCTTTTTGAATTTTGTAAACAAATTCCAGTTTGTCTTCGTTTATACTGTTGTCCACATCCACGACACCCTTTATTGCCATTACTTTATTTTCGAGATCTTTAGCAATTTCCTCGATTTTAGTTTGATCTTCGCCTTGGACCTTCACGAGAAAAGTCGATAAAACAGGAGGGCCGGGCGGATCCTCAATAAATTTAATTCTTAAATCGGGATTATTTAGGATAAAGTCTTTATTTGACAAATCTTTTCTCATTCTTAAAACAAGTTCTTCCGAAGTTTCTTTACGTTTATTTGGATGAGTTAAATTGATTTTTAAAGTCGCTTGACTACTGGAATTTCTTCCCTCGCTGCCTTTAAATAATCCGTTAAAATCGACTACCGGTGGAATTCCAACAAAATTTTGAACATTTAAAACCTCTTCATTTGATAAAAAATAATCGCTTACTTGATCCGCTTTTATTTTGGTTTCGTTGAGGTTGGTCCCTTTAGGCAGATCAAGATAAACATAAAACTGTTCTCTGTCGGCTTTTGGGAGCATTCTGAATTTAACAATTTTTAAAACCGGCAAACTTAAAGATAAAACAAATAAAATTAAAACAAAGACCAAAACCAAGTTGTTCTTTTTTCTGTTCTCCAATAAAAATTTTAAAAAATCATGATAGCTTTTTTTTATTTTATCAATGATTTTCAAGAAAACATTACCCTCTTTCTCTTTTTCGATTTTTTTGCTTTTTTGCCTATTGAAAAAAACATAAGCCAAATAAGGATTAACAGTGATTGCAATTAAAAGCGAGGCAATCAAGGCCGAAGGAACAAAAAAAGGAATCGGTCCCATATAAGGTCCCATCATGCCGGTCACAAAGGCCATTGGATAAAAAGCCAAAATTGTCGTGATGGTTGACATAATCAGACCTCCTCCGACTTCGTCGACAGCTCTGGCAATCAAGTCGATTTTATTTTTGTTTTTTAAATTGGTATTTTTTTTAAGGAACCGATAAATATTTTCCACCACCACGGTGGCGCTGTCCACCAATAGCCCCAGGGATAAAATCAAGGCAAATAAGGTAATTCGATTAATTGTTTGGCCGGCCAAAAGACCGATTCCAAAAACCGTTGCCAAAGTAAGCGGAATGGCGATTGAAACAATTAAAGCGCTTCTCCAGCCTAAAAATAAAAATAACACAAAAGAAACAATTGAAATTGAAATAAATAAATTTTTAGTTAAAGTGTTGACCGCTTCGCTTGCCACTTTTCCGTCGTCTCGAACAACAGTCGCCTTAACATTATTTAAAAGCGGGTCCTTTTTTACTTCCTCAAACTCGTCCAAAACATCCCTGGCCACTTTAGTGATGTTGCTTCCTTTGGTTTTGGCGATTGTTAGATAAACCGCCGGGTCATTTCCTTTTTTTGAATTTAAATTTACATAATTTTCTATTTTTTCATGAGAATAAGTAACCCGACTCAAATCTTTCAAATAGATTTCTCCATTGTTGTTATTTAGAATCACCAAATTCGACAAATCATGCACCCCTTCTATATTTCCCTTTATTTTTAATCGGTAATTATTTTTTGAAGTTTCGATTTCGCCGACTTTTGAACTGAAATTATTTTGTTTGATCTTGTTTACAATTTGTAATGGAGAAATTGAATAACCGTTTAATTTATCCAAATCAAGATCCGCTCGTAACACTTTTCTTCGCCCTCCTTTTAAGTTGACTTCGGAAACTCCTTGAACGTGTTTTAAACGATCGCCGACGTCATAAGCCATTTTCCTTAAGGATTCCTCGCTTAATTTTTCCGATGAAAAGCCAATTGTAATAATGGGCACGTTGTCCGGATCAATTGTTTTAATTAAGGGCTCCTGCACTCCCAGGGGTTTCAAATCCAGATTGCCCTCTATTTTTTGCATCAAAGAAATTTTAGATTTTTCCAAATCCTCTCCAATTTCGAATAAAACAGTAACCACACTTACGCCGCCTTCTTTGGATTGAGACATAATCTTATCAACACCCGGCACTTCTTTTAGCTTTAACTCCATCGGCCGGGTTATCAGCTCGTAAACCTCTTCGCTTCCGGCTCCCGGGAATTCGGTGATGATATTAAACGCCGGCGCCACAATCTGAGGGTTGTACTGCTTGGGAATGATTAAAAAACTTAAAATTCCCCAAAAAAACAAGGCCAGAATAACCAGAATCGAAAGTTCCCGATTTTTTAAAAAGAATTCGGTAATTTTGCCAACAATTCCCAGATTGTTCTTTTTTGTCTTCGTAGTCATTTAAATTCGATTAATTCTAGAATTCAAGGAGACAAGAGGAGTTAATTCAACCAAATCGCCGTCTTTTAAATAGAACTGTCCGCTGACTACCACCTGGTCTCCCTCTTTTAATCCTTCCAAAATTTCCACTTCTTCTCCGTCTGTTAAACCGATTTTTACCATTCTCAATTCTACCCATTGTTTGTCATTTTCCTGCTTGAGAACAAAAACCGAATTATCATGATACTGTTTAACGACAGCTTCTATAGGTGCGACCAATCCCCGATGACCGCCGGAAAGTTTGATTTTAACATTGGCCAGTTCACCGATCAGAAAACCGCAGTCATTTGTTTGAAGTTTGGCTTCGACTTTAATTTTTTGAGTCATACTATTTAAAGAAGGCCTTTTTTCATTAATATTTGCCAAACATTCCCTGCCTTCTTTCTTTAGAAAAACCGTATCTTTAATATTTAGTTGTTTTGCCGTCTCTGCATCAATTGTAAAATTAGCGATTTTGTTTTCGGATTGAGCCAAAGCAAAAATTGCGGTGTTTGGTCCTGCCAGAGAGCCTATTTCCAAGTATTTTCTGGTAACGACTCCTGAAAAAGGAGCCCTAAGGTTAGTGTCATTGGCATAGCTTTCGGCTAATTCGCTTTGACCTTCGGCATAAGTTAAACTTCCCTGCGCCAATTCGATTTGTAATTCACGCATTTGCTTTGCGCTGTCTAAAGCCTTTTCTGCCTGTTTGACATTTCTTTTTGCTTCTTTAATTTTGCTTTCATCCTCTTTCGAATCTTTTAAATCTTTGTAGTAATCTTTGGCATTATCCAAAGCTTCTTCGGCTTCGTCCACAACCTCGTCATAGTAGTCTTCTGTTTCATCCAATGTCTCTTTTGCATCGTCTAAAGAATTTTTTGCACTTTTGGCCTGGCTCCATAATTCGTCACCGTCGATTACCGCTAAAACTTCGCCTTCTAAAACAAAGTCACCCACCTGTTTATTTATTTTAATCACCCTTCCATTAACCTTTGACGCCAGGTCCACTTCGCTTTCGCCTCTAATTTCAGCCATATATTCCCGGCTGGTCATAATTTCCTTTTGACTGATTTTTGCTACGGTTACTTTTTTCTTAAGAGGTTCATTTTTGATTTTATTGCTCTTCTCCATAAAGATCATTCGAAAACCCAAACCTAAAAAAAGAAGTAAAGCTAAAATAATCGATAATTTTTTCATGAATTAAAAATATAATATTTAAACCTTCAATACTTTCACACTTGGCAAGTAAGAGCAATATAGCATATACCCCCAGGGGGTGTCAAGAATTATTTTTAAAGCTTAATCTGAAATTTAAAGCTCAAGTATCAGGCTAAAAGGGATAAACAACACAATTAGATTTCCCCTAACCAACAGTTAATTCATTTTACAAAACCCGAATAATTTGTTTTTATTTAACTGTTACAGTTTAAGTTAAAACAAAATGAGTAAAAATAAATGGAAAAATTATTCCGATTCAATCAAATTATTTTTTGCAGGGTCCATTCTAGCCTTGATTTTTGAAATTTATCAAAAAGCAATAAACTTATTTTTAGAAAATATTGTTAGTTTTTGTTTTAAGCATTTTAACATCTTATTTTGTACTTTTTTCTCTTTAATACTAATATTTTCAATCTATAAACTTACAGTTTTTTATTTAAATAATCTCGAAGCAAAAGTATTAAAAATAAATTTTTTAGATAAAACATTGATTTTTATTTTAGGATTTATTATTCCTTTTCTTTATAAAAAACAATTTGAAATATTCAATTTGTTCTTAGAAAAAAATGATATTTACAACATCTTTATAGGATCGATATTATATTTTTTAATAATTTTAATTTTAGTTAGATTGTATTCGTTATATAAATTAGAAGCTAACGCAAGAAAAAATAAAAGCAACAACCATCCAATAAACGACGAACCTTTAAAAAATCTAAAAGACATTAAAAGTATTCAAAATTATAGCGATAAAAAAGTCTTAGAAGAATATGAAATAAATATTAAATTCTTAATTAAAAACATAAATTCAACGGATAATAAAACTTTAAATAATGGAAGTTTTGTTTACTGCATTGACGCCTCCTGGGGCCACGGAAAAACAAGCTTCATAAACATCGTTAAAAATAAAATTTTCAATCAAAACAATAAAAAACCACGACAAAAAATACAAGAAATATTAGACTTCATAAAAAGAAAATATCCCAAAGACATCATTTGGATCGACTACAATCCCTGGCATTTCAGTAGCCAATCCGAACTAATCGAAGACTTCTTCCAAACAATCGAAAACAAAATCAACAAAAAATACGGCAGGGGACTAGGCGGCAATTTAAAAAAATATGTTGAACTGGTAACCCCGGTCATTGAATCCAACAACTCAACAAAAATTCTAAGCGGCATCTTAAAATTTTTTTCAAGCAAAAAAGACCTTACTCAAATCAAAGAGGAAATAAAAGAAAGCTTAACTTCAATCAAAGAAAAAATAATAATAGTCCTAGACGACATCGACCGACTAAAACCCAAAGACCTCTTCCTCATAATCAAACTCGTAAAACTAGTCAGCGATTTCCCCAACATCATCTTCATCCTCCCCATGGATTATTCCAGAGTCTCCAAAATTATCAAAGCCGAATATAACGATCAATACGACAACTACCTCCAAAAAATAGTCAACCACCGAATCAAACTAAAACCCTACACCTATGACGAATTTTTGGCGATGTTAAATTGGTTTATGAATAGAGATAATATGAATAAAGAGAAGAAGCCAGAAAAACAAAAAATTCCATTAGAAAACATCAAAAAAGTTTTTGAATATTATATTTTAAAAGCAAAACAGCAGGTGATACAGAATGAATATAATGATAAATCAGTTTCAAGCAATAACGATGACAAGGATAAGGTTGAGCAAATTAATTTCATTAAAAAATTTTTTAGAGAATTTCATGTAGCAATCTTTACAGAAGATAAAAGAAATAAAATTTATGATGATTCGATGATAGAATCTTTAGAAAAAGATATCACATCAATATTAGACCAATTATATTATAATCATTTTAAATCGATGAGATGTTTTCAAAAAAATATAGTAAAAGTAAGTCGTGATGCTTATAGGAAATATCCCTCGACAAATAAGCGTCCATTACCAAAAGTAAAAGATGAAGAAGCTAAAATCAAAAACAAATTTGTCGAATACCTAATAACTCCAAGAGACCTAAAACAACTAGCAACCAAATTAAAAGGTGTTAGTTCGAAAAACATCGTAAATCAGAAAGGAGAGCTAAAAGAAAAAGTTAAAGATAGAATCGACGAATTAGTCGAAACTCAAACATTTTTCTAATCCTTAAAAAAACATAAAAATTTAAAGCTCAAAAAGCAGCCTTAAAAAGAACCCCCAAACCCCCGCAGCGGGGGTTTGGGGGTTCAGGCCAAAGCTAAACCTGAATTTAAAAAATTTGCCAGATAGTCACATATTTAACCTTTTTTTTGTAATATGCTTTAATAAACTAAAATTAGCCTTAAAAAAACCAATGAACAAAAAGAAAAAAATCCTTACCGCTATAGGCCTAATGGCCGCACTAGGCCTAATCTATTACCTCTTTGATAAATTCTTTGGCAAAACAGACGACTGGCAGTATGTTTATTCTCCAACCAGGGAGTTTTTAGCCAAAATGCCTTTTTATGTATATATAATTCTTGCTGTTTTCATCGTCATCGTCATCGTCGGCTGGCTGGTGATACCGATTATTTTGATTGTTAAAGGCAAAAAAATCGAAGAAAAAATGAGCCCTAAAAGGTGGGTAGGCATTTTTTATTTAACAGCCCCGATTTTATTGGCCGGTTGCTTGTTTTTAATGAACTACATAGGGCTAAATCAACTTATTAATAATTTTATAAATATTATTTTTCTGGGCTTTAGCTCTCAAGAAAAAACATATTCCGACTTGGACATAAGCGAGTACCTTAATTTTGCTCTAATATGCCTGTTTTTAATTTTATTTATCTGGAGTCTCATTAAAATTTTCAAAAACAAAGTTTTTTTAGCGCTTATTTCGGCTCTGGCCTATTTGATCATCGGGGGCTTTTTAGCTTATGTTTATATGAAAGAAAAAGAGCCTTCAGTTTCCAACTATCATTATAGCGGAGGAGGAGGGTATTCAGGTGGCGGTTATAGTGACGGACTTTCAGTTGCCTCTTCCGGCAGCGGTCTAAAAAGCAGCAGCTGGCTTCCTGAAATGGATTTTTCCAGAAGTTCGGTTTCAAACGAGGAAATGGGTTTTTCGGTCGGCGGCGCCAAAGACGTTAACAATTTTCGAGAAAACATCAAAGAAAACAAGCTGCCTCTTCCGACCGACATCACCTATGAGGGTTTATTTTATGACTATTACTTTGACACCGGCAAAAAAGAAGATTGCCAAAAATTATTCTGCCCCTCTTACAGTTATGCGGTTTCTAACGATCCTTTGAACAATTATGAAGAATATTATCTATCTGTTGGCCTAAATTCGAACTTAAAAGAAGAAAATTTTCAAAGGAAAAAACTCAATTTGGTCATTGTGCTAGACATTTCAGGCTCGATGTCTTCTCCTTTTAGTCAATATTATTACGATAGATTCGGCAACAAAAATGAATTAGAGCCGGCAAACGAGGAGGATTCAAAAAAATCCAAGATACAGATTGCCAACGAAGCGGTAGTTGACTTATTGGGCCATCTAAACGAGGATGATCGTTTTGGAATGGTTTTGTTTGACGATGGCGCTTATTTGGCAAAACCTTTAAACAAAGTGGGAAAAACCGATATGGAAGCAATCAAGAATCATATTCTAGAGATTGATCCCAGGGGAGGAACCAACATGGAAGCCGGTTTCAAACAAGGAACAAAATCCTTTGAGGAATTTTTAGAGGTTGATCAGGATGAATATGAAAATCGGATTATTTTTCTAACCGACGCCATGCCAAACATTGGAGCTATCAATGAAGATAGTCTGCTTGGCATGACTCAGGAAAATGCCGAAAATAAGTTATACACCACCTTCATCGGAATTGGAATCGATTTTAATACCGAATTAATCGAAGAAATCACCAAGGTCCGCGGCGCCAACTATTATTCCGTCCATTCCGCCGAGCAGTTTAAAACCCGAATGGATGACGAGTTTGAACTAATGGTCACTCCTTTAGTTTTTAATTTGGAGTTAAAACTTAAAGCTGACGGCTATCAAATAGATAAGGTTTACGGATCGCCTGAAGCGGACGAAGCCACCGGTCAAATAATGAAGGTCAACACTTTGTTTCCTTCAAGAACGGTTGAGGGGGAGACCAGAGGCGGGTTGGTTTTGCTTAAGTTAAAAAAGCAGTCCGAAAATGCCAGTTTAAAACTAATCGCAAGTTACGAAGACCGAAGCGGTAATCAGGATTCCGATCAAAAAAGCATCAACTTTCCGGCTGAAAAGGAAAATTACTATGAAAATTCCGGAATTAGAAAAGGAATTCTTTTAGCCAGATACGCCAACTTGATTAAAAAATGGATCATCGATCAAAGAGCCTTGGAAAGTCAAAACCAGGAAGTCAAAATGTGTTACCCCAACGCCGGAGCCGATCCTTTATCTTACCTGGAAAAAGGAATCCCCATTCCCCAGGAAATTCCCTGCGAGCAGCTTCTAAATAAATGGGAGCGCCAATCGATCAGCCTTAAAATCGACCCCGAATACAAATCAATTTTTATGAATTTTAAAACCTATTTCCAAAAAGAGACGCAGGCCATCGGAGATGAAAACCTAAAGCAGGAAATAGAAATTCTGGATCAATTGATTAAGACCGAACAGAAAGCGCAAACCTCCCTCTATCCACCCCTGAAAAACGCCGACCAAAGAATCACCAAAAAACCCTTTGGCATTTTCGTCACCCCCCAAAATTCACCGATTGAAAAAGAGCGATTTAGCGGTTATCACACCGGAGTTGACTTTGAAATCCTAAGCGGCGAAGAAGATCAAACCGTAAAGGTGTTTTCGATTTGCGAAGGAAAAATAATTCACAAAGACAGGGTCAATGGTTACGGAGGAGTTATTGTTCAATCCTGCACCTTTGATCAGGAAAAAATTTCGGTTCTTTACGGCCATCTCGATCTAAAGCAGATTCCGGTTCAAAAAAATAGCCAAATAAATAAAGGCCAGCCGATCGCGGTGCTTGGGCAAGGCTACTCCACCGAAACCGACGGCGAAAGAAAACACCTTCACCTTGGCCTAATCAAAGGCGGAAAAATCGACTTCAAAGGTTACGTCAGCCAAGAATCGATGCTTGACGGCTGGCTGGATTATGAAAGGGTTCAAAAAGGGGAGTAAAAATTTGACACAGGCCCTTCCAAAGCTATAATGCATAGCTAAATCCTAAATTAAAACCAATGTCTCGATACAATCAAGCGGTCCAAAAAGAGTTCGTCGCTTCCTCCCTAAACGAAAAAGACATCGCCCGGGAAGTGAATTTTTTTGAACCTTTCTTTTATTTTTTAGGCAACATTTTCGATTTTGTAGCGTCGCTTATAGTGATTTTTATTCTGGCCTATACTTTTGTTTTGGTTGTTAGGCTCATTTTTGCCGCCAAAAAATCCGGAACCAAAGAGGCTAACGAGATTGTCGAAAAGGAATATCGAAGAATTTCCGGATTATTAGGGACCATTTTTCGAAAAGGCAAAAATATTTTTGGCGATTTATTCAAATTCGTCTGGCGTAAAAAGCATTATGCTTTGGCGGTTTTAATTTTGCTTTTTTTGTGGAAGGTTAATGTGGTGGAATTGATTAAGGTTTCACCCGGCCAGAAAGCGGTCGATATCGAATCGCAAAAAATTCTAAATCCGGGCATTCATTTAACAAGTCCGTTATTTTCCGAATACATTTTGGCCCATGTCGCCGATTATCAATTCTCTATCCCCGAAATCACCGCCGAGTCAAAATATCCGGAGCTGCAGGATGTGATCTTAAACGTCAATGTCACTTTTCATATCAAAGATGAAGAATTGATTGAATTTTTCAGACAGCAAGGCCCGCAAATGAGCATTTGGAACACTTCCGATCAAATAGTCTCTCCAAGAGTTATCGAGCAGATCAAAAAAGTGGTCAGAGAATACTCGTTTAAGGAAGTTCACTTAAATCAAGAAGAAATCAAGCAAAAGTCGGTTGAAGAAATCCAAAAAGCGATCGAACCTTTAGGGCTCGAATTGGACGAACTAAACATCGTAAACATTAGAATTTCGCAAAAATTCATTGACGTATTCGGCGAAACCGAAATCCTTGAGGAAAAAAGAATCCTGGAAACCGCGGAGCTGGAGCAGGAAAAAATTAGAACCGAAAAGGAAATCGAGGCCGCCGAAAGGGAAAAGCAAAAAAGAATCATTGAAGCCGAAGGAATCGCCGAAGCCAACCGAATTATCAGCTCTCAAAATATAAGCCCCGAAATGCTTGAATTAAAACGCATCGAAAACAAAGCCAAGCAAATCGAAAAATGGAACGGCCAGGCGCCTCAAAACGTGGGCGGAGATTTTGGGCTGTAAAACCTTTCCCGATCATTCAATTTGATTTATAATAAAAATACAAAAATTCTAATTTTTTATCGATTATTATAATGTCGGTTGTTGAGAGATTAAAAGAAGGTTTTAAGAACCGAAGATTAACTTTAGACGAAAAAGCTCGGGCCGCCCAAAGCCGGATTATTGAATTTTTCCAAGAAAATAAAAAAGCTTCCTATTTTGAAACCAAAAACAAGTTAGATAATAAAAATGAAGGTTATCTTGGAGGACAATTAGATGTTATCGCTACGTATGCAAGAGAAAAGCAGAAAGATCTATTGGAGAGAACCAAAAGCCACCGCCCCAGCCGTTTCGACCGAGCCCGAAGAATCAAAAGCGGCTTTTTAACCTGGAAAGGCTACGCAAATAATGAAATTCTAAAATTAAAGCAAAAACTAAAGGAAGTAACAGCCCAAAATCAGGATAATGATAATCCAGAAATTCAAAAACAGATTACCGGAATCGAAAAAATGATCAACAGCTATCAAGAAGCCTTAGAGGATGAAGTTTTTAAAAATAAAGAAATAAAAGAAATGAAAATCGATTTAAGGTATAATCTAACTGAAAGAAAGGTTCAATACGACGCCTTAAAAACCGCCAATGCTCTCCCAGAATCTGCAAGACGATTCGAAAACCTAAATGAATTTACCCCCTTTAATCCAGATAAAACCGAAAAAATAACCGAAGATCAGATTGCAGAAAAGGCCAAAGAAATCGCCAATTTTATCTTGATTAAAAAAAACTTTCGACTTGATGAGGCTTTTGGTAAAAAAGAATTTGAAGAACTTAGGAAAGACCCAGCCGTCCAAGAAGAATACCAAACGCTAAAAGAGTATTACAAAAAATCGATCAAGGCGGCGCTGACTTTAAGAGAGATTTCCTTATTCGAAGATGAATCGATTAAGCCTAAAAAGCTCGAGTTCTTAAAAGAATTAATGGCCGCCAACCACATCAAGAAAAACAACATCAGCCCCGAATTTGTCGACCAAATCTTTAAAAATCCTAAAGCCTTTTTCAATGAAAATTTACTAAACATTAAAGACCAGCAATTACAACAAGGCAACGTCTTTGCCAACAACAGAAGCCCCAGAGCTTCTGCCTTTCTAGGAAGACATCCGCTGGTCAAAGTGGCGGCTTCGTTGGTTATGTTTGGTGCTGCCGTAATAAGCTATAAACCCGGAGAGACTTTCGGCGATGGAGAAGAAGCGCGCAAGATTATGATAACTCAAAAAGTAAGCAGTGAAGAAATACCAGATTTCCCTTCGCCGGGAAATGAAAAAATCCGGACAAAAGATAATAATTATGCCAAAGAAAAAGAAGTGCAAGAAGATAAAGCAAGGTCTCAAGAAGAAAAGAAAAAAACTACAAGACAAGAAGTTTTTGACGACTTAAAAAAGCATAAGGTTTACGAAGACCTGGCCGACAACCCCGCCGCCATCCGCTGGCTCATTAAACAATACAAAGAAGGCTTTACAATAATCAACAAATTCTTCTCCCAAGGCAAAAATCACACCCTGATTCTTCAAAAAAATGACCAATCTAAAGATATGATTGCTTATTTGATCGGGCGAGGAGATAGTAGTAAAGGCAACCAGACTGAATCCGGTGACCTCCAGAGTGCTGGCGCGCCTGATGATGAAAGATCGAATAATTTTATTTCTTCGGAAAAGCTTGCACCGACTACATTTAAAGAAAACGAAGGAGGCCCGAGTGAACTGACCGGAGGTGTTGATAATCCATAGAATTTTTAGGATCGAACGAAGAATAGCAACGAAAAAAGACAAACCTAATTAAATCAATGTGTGGCATTAACGGAAAAATTTACTTTAACCAGGCAAAGGTTGACCAAAAATGGATTCAAATAATGAATCAAAAAATCAGCCATCGGGGTCCCGATGATTCCGGAGTTTATTTAAGCAAGGACGAAAAAGTAGGTTTAGGCCATCAAAGACTTGCTATCATTGACTTATCAAAAAAAGGAGCCCAGCCGATGAGCTATTTAAATAGGTATCACATTGTTTTTAATGGCGAAATTTACAACTTCCAAGAACACCGCGAAAATTTAAAAAAACAAGGCTATAAGTTTAACTCCAAAACCGACACTGAAGTCATTTTGGCTCTTTACGATAAATACAAGGAAAGTTGCTTGAAATACTTAAGAGGAATGTTTGCTTTTGCAATTTATGACAAAAAAGAAAAAACAGTTTTCTGCGCTCGCGATCGAATCGGCAAAAAACCCTTTAAATATTATTTGGATAGTAACGTATTTATATTCTCCTCAGAGCTAAAATCGATTTTGACCCAGAAAGAATGCCCCAAAGAACCTGATTTCGAAGCAATTAATTATTTTTTAACTTTCACTTATTGCCCCTCGCCCTTAACCGGTTTTAGAAAAATCAAAAAGCTAGAGCCGGCTCATTATCTAAAAGTTAACTTAAAAACCAAAAAAATTGAGAAAAAATCTTATTGGGATTTGGATTTTTCAAATAAACTGGACTTAAGCGAAGCAGAATGGCAGGAAAGAATCCTTGAAAAGTTAGAAGAATCAACAAAAATAAGAATGATCTCGGATGTGAGCATCGGCGCCTTCCTCTCCGGCGGTATCGACTCTTCGGCGGTTGTTGGAATGATGAGCCGGCTAAGCCAAAAACCAATCAAAACCTTCTCCGTAGGATTTGAAGAACAAGAGTACAATGAACTGTCTTACGCTAAAATAATCGCTGAAAAATTCAAAACCGAACATAGCGAAATTATCGTAAAGCCAGACAAAATCGAAGAAATTTTGCCCAAACTTGTTTATTTCTACGAAGAACCCTATGCCGACAACAGCATGCTCCCGACTTATTATTTAAGTAAAGAGGTTAAAAAGCTCGTAACTGTAGCGCTAAACGGCGACGGAGGCGACGAAAATTTCGCCGGCTACAAACATTATGCGGTTAATAAATTCGCCTCCCTTTACAATAATTTTAGGCCCCTAAATAATGCCTTGGTCTTTCCGTTTTTTAAATTTTTAAACAAGTTTTTAAAAAACAAATTACTCGATAGGGCGCATTTATTTTCTAAAAGCATTAAAGAAGATGGATCAAAAAGGTATTTAAATTATCTCTATCGATTTAGTTTAGGCGATCAAAAAAAAGCGTTTGACTATTTTGCTAAATACTTTAAAACCGCCCAAAAGTTCGAAGAACTGGATCGAATGCTTTATACCGATATAAAAACTTACTTAGCAGATGATCTTATGGTTAAAATGGATATCGCAAGCATGGCCTGCGGCCTTGAAGGCCGTTCGCCCTTCCTTGACCACGAGATGCTTGAATTAACCGCTAAAATGCCGTTTAATCTAAAACTGAAAGGCCTTAACAACAAAAAGTATATTCTTAAAAAAGCCCTGGAAAAAGATAATTTTATTCCAAAAGAGGTAATGTATCGGTCAAAGAGGGGATTTGTGGCCCCCCTAGGCCGTTGGTTCAAGGACGATAAAAACTTTCCAAAATACGCTGAATCAAAGATATTAAACAAAGATTTCTTAGAAACCAATGGTTTCGATGAACACGCAATCAAGGAAGTCTTAAACAAATGCAACAAGAATCCAGCCGATTACTATCGTCCACTGTGGACACTGCTTTGTTTAAGTGTTTGGTTTGAGGAGTATCATTGATCCCTCAGGGTGAGGTTTGATAGTTAAGCTTGGGTTTTGGCCTTGGCCCAAAACCCATCCCGGCCTTCCCTTAACAAGGAAGGAGCTCATAAACGCTTGATATAAACTAAAATTCAACGCCCCCTCCCTGTGAAGGGAGGGCTGGGGTGGGTTTCTTTCAAAACCAAAACTTAGCTATCAAACCTAAGTTATCACCTACGACAAGGCCCCTTAAATTTGACAAAAAAAATAAAATATGTTATTAATAAAAGCTTCATCGAGAAGCTATATTAAGTTTTTTAATCAGGATTTCCAGATTATTCCCGCTCCGCGGGGATTATCCAGGGAAAGTCGATTATATGAATTAAAGACTTAAGTTTAATTTTTATGGACAGGATGGAAAACAACAATTTAAACTATAAATCATTCAAACTGGCAATCGTAATGGCTGTAATGCTTGGCTGTTTAGTGTTTTCACTTAGCTCTTTTTTGCCAAGCAAATTCAAATCCGATTTAAGCATTTTGGTGATTCAACAGTCTGACACTAAAATGGATGCTTATTCAGCCGCCCAGTCGGCCGAATATCTAAGCGGCATTTTAGCCAAAGTGATTTATACCGATTCCTTTATCGAAGACACCTTAAACCAGGAGTCTTTTGAAAATGACTCTAATTTTATTAACCTAAAAAATAGTATTTCGGCCGAATCCAACAAAAGAAAAGAAATTTGGGAAAATATGATTGAGGCTAGAAACGTTAACAACACCGGTATAATTGAAATAGAAACTTTTAACGAAAACGCCGAGCAGGCAAAAGTGCTGGGAAAAGCCATTGCATCAAATCTTTTGGATAACGGTAAAAACTACCATGGCGGAGGCGAGAGTATTAAATTAAAAGTTGTCGATGGTCCCAATGTTTCAACTAAAGCTAAATATCCCAATGTTTGGGCTAACTTCGGTTTTGGTTTTATCCTCGGCTTCATAGGTTCTTTAATTATGTCCTATTTTTTTAAAGGTTATGAAAATGCTTTCTTCAAACCCGAAGAAGCAGAAACCGACCGTTTAAAAGACGATAATAAAATAAAATTCAGCGATTCTAAAACAATCGCCAATCACAATTATGCCAACCCCAAGGAGCAGTTAGTTCAATCGGTTCATGGAAGCGAATCCGATTCCATGGTTAATTTTGAAAAAAATCAATCAAAAGAAATCTACTTAACCAATGAAAATATCCATTATCCTTCGGGCTACAAACAGGATTTTGAAAAAATCGATCACAGTCAGGCTAACAAAAAATACGGTGAGCTTTTTGGCGCAATCTAATTTCAATATTTTTTTACATGAAGAAATTACTCCTAAAAGTTATCAATCTATTCCCGCCTGGACTGATTAAGGTTATCAAAAAACTGCCCTTGATTAACGACGGTAGTTATTATTATTTCAAATTAAAAAACAGAGTGCCGATGCCCAAAAGTGCGATAATCGACGTAATGAATATCTGCAATCTCAATTGTCCGATTTGTCCCACCGGCACCAATACCTTAAAACAAAAACAAAAGCCGATGAGTCTTAAAGATTTTAAAAATATTTTAGATCAAATCCCGACTTTGCAACAGGTAAGCCTATACAACTGGGGTGAGCCTTTCTTAAATCCTGAAATCTTTAAAATCATTAAATACGCCAAAAGCCGAGGAATTTTTACCATTATTCACTCAAATTTAAGTCTTGAAAAAAACGATGAATTTTTCGAAAAGCTTATTGATTCGGGGATTGACAGGTTGTCCGTATCCTTAGACGGAGTCAGCCGGGAAAGTTATTCCAAATACCGAAAAAACGGCAACTTTGATTTGGTGCTTAACAATCTTAAAAAGTTAGCCCGATTAAAAACTGAAAAAGGCGCAAAAAATCCCAACCTTGTTTGGCAGTTGGTTGTCAATAAATACAATGAAGGTGAACTTAAAGAGGCTAAAAAAATAGCCAAAAAAATCAAAGTTCAGCTAAATTTTACCGAATTTGGGGCAGGCGACAGTGTGCCTGATTTAAAGTTTAAGGGCAGTTTAAAGGAGAGAATGCAAAAATGGCTGCCGAAAAATAATGATTACAAGTATAATCATTATCAGGGCAAATATTCGTTTCCTTTGTATAACACCCACTGCTGGATGCTTTTTAATCAACCCACCATCACTCCGGATGCCAAAGTCTATCCTTGCTGTTTTTTAACCAACCAGAAGAACGCTTTCGGCGATTTAAAAAAACAGGAATTTAAAACAATTTGGAATAATCAAAAATATACCAGCGCCCGACAACTCTTCATAAAATCAAAACCCAAAACCAAACAGGTTCCCACTATCTGCCAAAAATGCAATAATTATAAAAAATATCGCTAAAATGAGAATTCTGCATATCCACAAATCGTTTAAAAAAAACACGACCGACGGTTCGCTAAGCGCGCTTTTGGAAACCAAAAAACTCCTTGAAAAAAAAGGCCACACAGTGATCATCTTTTCAACCAAAGATAAGAAAAATTTAAAAACCGAATATGCAAAATACTTCCCTAAAAATTTTAATTATAATGAAATAAAGAGCTTTTTTAAAAAAATCTATTATCTGCCTAAAGTTTTTTATAATCTGGAGGCCAAAAAAAACTTGGAGACTCTGATCAAAAAAGAAAAACCTCAGATTGCCCATCTCCACAGCCTTCACTTTTATTTAAGCCCCTCGATCATAGATGTCTTAAAAAAATACAATATTCCCATTATTCACAAGCTGCCTACTTATCAGTTGTTTTGCCCCAATTATCGGTTTTTCACCCAGGGAAAAATCTGTGAAAAGTGCAAAGGCGGCAAATTTTATCACTGCGCCCTAAACAAATGCTTGAAAAACTCCTTTAAAGTAAGTCTGGTCGCCGTCTTAGAAGCCTATTTTTCAGGAATTTTTAAATTTTACCAAAAAGTAGACCTATTTTTGGCCCCCAGCCTCTTTATGCAAAAAAAAGCAATAGAGCACGGCCTAGCTCCCAATAAAGTGAAATTGCTTCGAAATGTTTTTAATTTTGACCAAATTAAGCCAGATTATCAAAACAAAAATTATTTTTTGTATTACGGTCTAATCGCCGAGGAAAAGGGGATAGAAAGCTTAATTCTAGCCGTAAATCGGCTTAAAAAAGCTCGAAAATTGGGTCAAAACAAGCTCAAAATCGCCGGAAACGGCCCCAAAAAGCAGGAATACCAGAAAATAGTCAAAAATCTAGGCCTAAAAGAAGAAATTAAATTTGTTCCCAATCTAGCCAAAGGCTCAACAGAATGGAAAAATCTAATCAAAGAGGCCAAATTTGTCACAATTCCCTCCATTTGGTATGAAAATTCCCCCAATACCGCAACCGAAGCCATGGCCTTTGGCAAGCCCGTAATTGTCTCCAACTGCGGCGGCAGTCCGGAAATGATCGAAAACCACAAAAGCGGTTTTATTTTTGAAGCCGGCAATTCCAAAGCTTTAGCTCAAAAAATAGACCAATTGCTTAAAGATCCAAAAAAAATCAAGCAAATGGGCCAAGCCGTCAGGAAAAGAGCCGAAACCATCAACAACGAAGAGCGGTATTATGAAAAATTAATAAGTTTTTATAAAGCTTTGGCCAACCGTTAATTTAAGTCTAATTTAAATTAATCACCTCAATTATGCTTCAAAATCCCGTCAAAAATGCAAAAATCAGTGTGATAACCACCGTCTACAACGGCGAAAAGTTTTTAGCTCAAACCATTGAATCTATCCTAAATCAATCCTACAAAAACTTTGAATATATTATAATCGACGACGCCTCCAAAGATTCAAGCGTTGAAATTATCAAGAAATTCAAGCAAAAAGACCCGAGAATCAAATTTTTTAAAAACCCGAAAAACCAGGGCATTACCAAATCCCTAAATTCGGCCCTAAAAAAAGCCAAAGGAGAATACATCGCCGTTATCGATCACGACGACGTCGCCCAAAAAGAAAGACTTCAAACAGAAGCCGACTTCTTAAACCAAAACCCGGATATTTTTCTTGTTGGAACCTGGTCCAAATACATTAACCAAAACGGAGAAGTTAAAAGCTACTTTAAGCCGAAATTAGATCATAAAACTTTAAAAAAAAAGCTTCTGACTCTAAATCCCATCTTTCATCCTTCGATTATGTTTAGAAATCAAGGAGATTTATTTTATCGAGAAAAAATCTTTTTTTGCCATGACTTGGACTTCTGCCAAAGATTGGTCACCGACGGCAAAAAATTGGCCAACATTCCTCAATTTTTAACCAATTATCGCATTTACGACAAACAAACTTCAATGAAAAATTTGATTCATCAAAAACTTTTCGCCCAAAAATCCAATGAATTTTACAAGCAGAGACTCAAAAACAAAAAAGACAACTATGCCGAATTCGACCCCAGTGAAATTTTCAAACTAAACACCGACAATTTGGACAGTGAATTTATTTTAAGAAATCATATTTCCTTAAATTTCCGCCAAAACAAATTCCAAAAAACCCGAAAGCTTTGTCGAAAACACTTCAAACAATTCGGCTTTTCAAGCCGGATTCTAATTTTCTATTTAACTTCCTTTTTGCCCAAAAAACTAATCCGGTTTTTAAGAAAAAAAGCCGGCTATTTAATTAAGTTGAAGCTGCAGGGGTAGGCTTTAATTGGTCGTTAGTTGGTTTTTTTCACAACCTTTTCCAAAAAGCCCTCCACTTCGCTAAGTTCGACTTGGAATCCATCAGAAAACTCAATCTCCTCCTCCTCAATATCATCAAAATAAACCAAACTCTTCAAAACTAATGCTTCGTCTAAATTTGGAAATTTTTCCCTTAACTTGATCAATAGTTCCTCTAACTTATATTTCTTCAAAATGAAATATAAATCAATATAGTCCTTACTTGTCGCTCTACTAGTTATCGCGTTTAATTTCATCAAAGCAATATCTAAAACACTCGCCAATTTCAAATTTTCATCACTTACAAAATCTTCAATTAAATCAACCTTTAAAGTAAAAAAGCTCAACTTGACATTCTCCCCAATAATAACAGTAAGCGTATTCTCTTCTTCCTGAATTTTATTAATCTCAAAATTTTTAAAAACATCTTTTATCATTTGGAATAACTTTTGTGTATCAATATCTTTTTTCGAAAAAAAATCAAAATCAACACTATCTCGATGTCCTATTTGAAGAGCAAGCGCAGTTCCTCCTCCAAGATAAAAATCCTTTTTAAAATTTTTTAAATATTTAACAACCTCTAACCGTTCTTTGTCGAGTATTTTGTAATATAGCATCTTTATTAAAATCAAGAACAATTGACCAATAATTAAGTGACTTTTTATTCCATTCCCCTGAATAAGATCTATTAATCACTTCTAAAATCTCGCTTCTTGAATAATTATCAAACAGCCAATTTATCGCCTGCTTACTCCCTAAATTCAAGATATTTAAAATTATCACTTTCTTATCCTTTTCTAAATCTATCTTAGAAAAATCGTAAGACCACAAAAAAGGCTTAATGAAATTTGGAAGCATAATATTTATTAATTCTCACACTGCTATTATAGCATTTTAAATAATTTTCACCATAAGCCAGACCGAATCGTCACCAGCCGCTAAGCCGACTACTAAGTAAACAGTCACCTGAAAACTTGACCAAACCCTCCAAAAATGGTATTTTTTATAGCTTTCAAAAGATTTTTTTGAAAGTCTAAAAATTGATCTAATTTCTTAGTCAGCTGTCCGCGGATTATAATAACCCAAGCGTTTAAAAACGCGCCGTCGGCACCATAGCCGACAAAATCGCCGCTCTTTGCAACCCTTTTCCCAACTCCAAATCAAAACCCTTCCACCCCATTCAAAAAAAATTTATTTCACCTTCCATAATTCAACCTCTCTCTTATCATCCCATCACTCCTATGAACAAATAATTCCGTCTTTTTGTCTCTGGCCAGCTTCTTCCCAAAGTCAATTGCTTCTTTTTGAGTATCAAAAACTCTGAATGATTTTTTAGAATCTAATCGTTTAATTACCCAATTACTGTTATCATAAACAATATGCCACGCCAAAAGACCCTTTCTTACAGCTTTTTCATAGGCTTTAATCTGAGGATTATTTAAATTTCTACGTTTTAAAGTTATTTCTTTCATTTTTATAATTTATAAATTTGACTAAATTATTTTCTTTAATTTGAATAGTTTCTAAATATTTAATTTTCTCCTTTCTTGAATCAAAATATAATTTTTTAAAAATCATTTTATCCTTTTTATCATAAATACTCTTATAAACCATCAATTTAACTTTCGGATAATTCTTAGCAATCCATAACAACACTTCTCTTGATCCCGAATGCGTTTTATAAAAATGTATATCGCTGAATTTTCTATCACGATGTAAAAACGCGATGAATGCCCTCTTTAAATCATCCGGAATAACACTATAAACAATAGGAGTTTTATTCTTTTTTAAAATCTTTCTTATTTTAATCTTTGCCCCCAAAACAGTTGATAAAGTTCCATCAAAAACTACTCCTTTATAATCAAACAAATACTCTGACAAAAACTCAGTTTTTCCAGAAGCGGTTCCGCCATTCATCAAAATAATCCGCCAAAATCTATCATCTTTCAAAACTCCATCAAATTCTTTATCGGCTAACTTTGCTGATTTTTTATGATAATTCTCAACTTTTTTAGGATCATAACCTTTAAAACTTTTCTTGATCTCATCAGCAGAGATAATTTTTGTCATAATTTTACTAATTCCTAAATCCTTCCTACTAACATCCTAAATAAATTTAATTTATAATTCAAGACTCCATCAAACAAACAAAAAATGGTCACTGTCAGTTTTATTGTCGTAATCCGCTAAACCGAACACCAGCCGCCGACCAGCATGTCGGTCCAATCTTACATAAAAACCAACAGTCATAACCCCGAGACTTCAGTCCGGGGTTATGGCGGCTGAAAGGCCTACCCCTCCCAAAAAGTCTATCCCCACCGACAACTCCATTGACTTTTTATCTAAAATATGGTACAGTTTCTCGTTATCTATGAAAATAATCTAACATTTTCGTAGATAAAGAACCTTCTATCGGGATAATAACAAATTACCTCTAAAAATAAGGCTTTTTCGTTTAAGCCTGACTGAAATGGATTTTACATAACCCCGAAACTTTAGTCCGGAGTTATGACAGCTGGAAAACCCCAGCCCTCCTCGCCACGCTTGGCTGGCGTAGCGGGCCTTCACAGGGAGGGGGCAAACCTCCCCGTCCCTCCGCTCCGGAGGGAACCTACATTACAGTACCTCCAAACTCTATTCAAGGGTTCCTCCCGGATCGGGAGGACAGGAGGGTTCCCCAACCCAAACCGGGGGTTTGGGGGTTCAAAGGTCAAATCCATAAAATTTATTTCAGTCAGGCTTCGAGAAGCTTAAAAAATAACTGGGGATGCTGCCGCCTGACGTTGCAGTGTTCCCTAAAAATTACTGGAGGTAAAAATGAATAAAAACTTGTTGTTTGTATTAATCTTTATGGTAATAATGGTGTTGGGAGCATGTTCGTCCCAAGATCAGAACACGGCAGATGGTGATGTCAACATCACCATCTATGATTACACAGACGGGCATCTTGTGTATGAAGGAAACCCGGAGAGTGCCAAATTGTATTTCGACTACACATGTGAATACGAAGGATTTATAAGGCAATTCTGGTGGGTTTCCGAGAGACTCTCAGGGAAGTACGTATGGGAAGTTATATCCTCCCCCATTGACGAATACTGGAATGGTTTCTGGCTTATCAAAGGATTTCTGGTGGAAGAAGGGGAGACCATAAGCAGAAACATCTGCATCTATGTGGTGGAAGATACCCCAGAAGAGATTGCCGCCGCTATAAAAAATTATTATCAGACGAGTGCAACCTTTTCAATTTATTATCCCCAAGATGAATCAGGGGATATTGTTACGGAGTTCCTCTTAATCGAGGAGTAACAAGTAACAGTTCCTTTGAACAAAGAAAACAGCCCAAGGTGGGTTTGGACATAAAGGAGAAATCCTTGATGTCCTATGAGATTCAATTCTCACTCACCTTCGGGCTTTTTTCAATTCAAAACAAAACCAAAAATCCCAACCCCGAAACATTAGGCCGGGGTTATGATGGCTTGGTAAATAAGCTTATGAACTTACAGCTTAATTTTAGACAGCTGAACTATTCGCTTCTGATTTTTAGCTCAAACAACAATTTATTTATCAAATTTTTTTTAGTATCAACCTTTTGCTTTTCATCCAAAACCTCTCCTAATCCGTCAAGAATCAAGGCGGGGTTAATCTTTTTTTCAATAAAATCGATTAGTTCCTTAAAATATTCCTTCAAATTTTTGCCTGTTCTTTGTTTAATAATCTCTTCGCTAATGTTAAAGCCTTGTTCAAACATAAAAAGAGCGTCAAAAAGGTCTCTGTTTTGGGGTTTTCTTCTGTCGGTAATGGCGCAAAGTTTATGGGCGAACATACAATCTTTAGTCATTGTCTTAACCGTAAAACCGTAAAAATTTTTTGTTTCGTATTTATCAAGATAGCGTCTTTTACTGACTTCAACCTTGACTTTTTGCCTGCCTTTTTCAAAACTCCCAAGCCAAAACCAGGTGTTTCTTTTGGATATATTTTCCTCCAAAATCAAGTATTGTTTTAAGATTTTAGTTAATTCATAACTTTTCAATTCATTGTTTAAAAGGTTAAAATCAAGATCCGTTGAAAAACGGTTGAGTTTATGAAAGAGATAAAGGCAGGTTCCGTCCTTAAAAGCCAGTTTGTTTTGGAGGCGTTTATTTGAATAAATATCGGCCAGAATTTTTTTTAAAATTATTTCGTGGCGTGTTCTATCAAGCATAGTCTTTAATTAACTTTTTAATTTCTTTTAAAAGATTTTGATTTTCGTAAATTCCGGCAATTTTTAAAAGTTTTTCTACATCTAAACCGGAAAGGTTGTCAAAAGCCAGCTTGGGTTTTAAATAAAGGCTGTCGCAGATTGCCCTTTCTTTGGAAGCGATTAAATAGTTTTCCTTTTGTTCAATTCCCAGCGAATTAAAAAAAATATCAGATTTGATTTGATGATACTTAAAAATTTTGTCTTCAACTTTTACGTTTTTGGTTTTAAGCGCCATGCTGTGAATATTCTTATAATATTGAAAAACAACACCGTGTTTATTTAACGCAGTATAAAAAGAAATATAGGAAACGGGAACAATTTTTTGAGCTAATTCAAAGTCGTCAAAATCTTTTTCTATGTAGTAAATACCCTTTTTGATTTTTTTCAAATCTCCCTTTCTTAAATAATACTTAATTGCCTCGATTAACTTTTTTCTGTCGTTTTCCCGCCAAATAACGCCCAAGTCCTGAATGGTTAAAATTTTTTGTCGAGCTTTTAAAAGCTCGGTTATTTTTGTCATCGTTTTATTTTACGGTTAAAAAACTACCGTAATTATAAACAAGCGAAGGAATACTGTCAAGAGATAGCAATAGGGTAATATCTAGGAGATGGAACAAGGACAATATAAAATAGAAAAGCCGGTGTCGAAACCACCAGCTAATCTAATAAATATTAACCTTGTTCAAAACTATTGACAAAACTTAAATTTTAAGATAATAATTAATGTTTTCTTTGTAAAAAGGGGGACTGTACCTTAATTTGAGACTGTACCCCCCAAACCCCCAAGGGGGCTTATGTAATCGTAAAGTTTCATTTAAACTTTATGACAAGGTTCCCCCCTTGGGGGGGGGCAGTGGGGGTAAAGCCAAAAAGACAAAGGGCCACCCCAAAAATAGCCATCAGCTATCCGCCAATTATAATAACCAAGGCGTTCCAAACGCCAAGGTTTAAAAAATAATTAGCGGATACTCTGACTGCTATAAAAAAGAGTCTATTTAGATCTTTTAAAATTTACCCTATACTTTATACCGAATCGATAGAAACGGAATACCTTCTTTGAATATAAGAAAATTCCTTTCCGAATCGGAATATTGTGTTTGAACCACCCTGTCCCTCCAGTATGGAGGGAACTATGTCATAAAGTTTCACTAAAACTTTTTGACAAAGTTCTCCCCGCGGGGGAGACCCACCAAAGGCTGGGTAAACAGTGGGGGTAGAGAGAAAAAGGGGAGAGGGGAACGAAAACCCCTAAATCCCCGATGCACGGGGACTTCCTAACTTTGGTTTCTCCCGGTGATTATAATAAGAATCTATTATCAAATTCTCTATTCTCATCATCATCTCTCCCCAACCAACACAAGCCCCCGTGCATCGGGGGTTTGGGGGTTCCAAAACTTGCCAATTCCCCCAACAAACACAACATTCCGGTTCGGAATTCCCAGGTTAGCGATTGTGCGAAGCCTGGGATTAATGGTTTTTCTTTATTTTTTGGGGCGTTGCCCCGAGGAGGAATTATGAAAAAATTGATCGTTGTCGTAATTTTGGCGGCCTGGGCAACCGCCACGGCTAGTGTTGCGGATGCCGGGATTTTCTCGGATCCGCTTTTGTCCGCCGGTCCGGGGGCGGACGTTGAATTGACCTGGTGCCCTGGGGATCCGGATTTCCGGGGATATACGGCGGGCCCCGACGCCGATATCGTTGTGTACTTTGATTCGGAGTGCGGGGAAACTCCGAATCTGGATGGACTCTGGACCCTTGGTCCGGGGTCCGATGTGCGGGCGGAGGAGCGGCGCGGTATTTGTGGCTGCGACGCATCCTCGGGGAGCTCCGACGCCCCCCCCGCCAGCTGGGAGCGGGACATCGCCCCCCCCGCCCCCACCCCAGAAGTGCCCTGTACC